>JAZNKU010000212.1:0-1548 GCA_045578685.1 Eubacteriales bacterium | reverse complement strand
CGTAACCGTACATGTTGCGGATGTAGTACTCCTCGGAGCCGCCGTACTGTTTAGCGTAGTTGGCAGCCATTTCCTCAACGGACTTGATAGCCTCGTCGATGTGCTCGCGGGTATGCTCGTCCATCTCAAAGCCTGCTTTTTTTGCAGCCTCGCAGAGCACGAGGATCTGCTCGACCTGAGGAATGGTGTAGCTCTCCATGATGAAGTCGAACCAGGACTGATCCTTGGCATAGGTCTGATCCTTCAGATTCTGATCCAGCTTGACATTCATCTGCTGGAGAGAGTTTGCCATCTGCTGGTACTGTGAGTTGAAGAAGTAAGACAGCATGGCGTTGTTTACGTCATAGTTATCGGAGGATACGGATACGGTGTTTCTGTAGAAGTAACCGCTCTCACCGATCTTGTTAAATACAATTACACCTGCAAGAAGTGCAAATACGAGCACCATACAAACAACGGGGATAGTCATCTTCTTACCCTGCTGTTTTTTGTTTGCCTGGTTAGAAGCGGAGAATCCGTCATTTGCGGGCTTGCGAGAGTTGTTTTTGATTCCCATTTCAAATGAGACCTGCCTTTCGTAATATTAGAGGACAAAATGCCCTTGAAATTCAAATGCTTATATCATTATACCATATAAAAAACGATATTTCTACCCCTAAACGAGATTTTTTTGAAATATGAGAAATCTTTTTGATGATAGATGGTAAGAATCAAGGCTTTTCCCCTATCTGACAAAACGAATAACAACCGGCAGGGGAGGTAGTCGGCTGCCTGACACAGACTGCACGTCGGATTGCGGATAATCGCTACTACAATAAAACAAATGCCCCGGCAATCCTACTTTTGGTTAAAATATATATTGATTTTACACGAATTATGTTATATAATAATAATTGTGAAAATACGCCGACCGGACACTTCTGTGTCTGTAAGGTCAAATAAGTAAAGGAGAATAGACCAATGAGCTTAGTTTATTCAAAAGAAGTTGAAAACATGTGCTGCGTTGCCAAGGGTCCTGATCACGGTCCCGCTCCCATTCCCGAAGAGGGCAAGTGGGTTCAGGCAAAAGAGATCAAAGATATCTCCGCATACACCCACGGTGTGGGCTGGTGTGCTCCCCAGCAGGGTGCCTGCAAGCTGTCCCTTAACGTTAAGGACGGTATCATCGAGGAGGCTCTCGTTGAGACTATCGGTTGCTCCGGTATGACTCACTCCGCTGCTATGGCTGCTGAGATCCTTCCCGGCAAGACTCTGCTTGAGGCTCTCAACACCGACCTGGTTTGCGATGCTATCAACACCGCTATGCGCGAGCTGTTTTTGCAGATCGTTTACGGCCGCAGCCAGTCCGCTTTCTCCGAGGGCGGTCTCGTTACCGGCGCAGGTATGGAAGACCTGGGTAAGGGTGAGCGTTCCATGGTTGGTACCATGTACGGCACCAAGGAAAAGGGCGTACGTTACCTGGAGATGACCGAGGGCTACTGCACTCGCATGGCACTGGACGAAAACAACGAGGTGATCGGCTATGAGTTCGTATCTCTTGGCAAGATG
>JAZNKU010000211.1:0-1533 GCA_045578685.1 Eubacteriales bacterium | reverse complement strand
CACCGTTGCCGCAGGGTCCTGCACTGAGAGTGAGAGAAACTGTGGTGCTGTTGGATAACCACTGTGCCTTGAAGGTAGCGTTCTCCGTTACGGCAAAGTAGTTACCCATACCTGCGGCGGTGAGGGTAAAGTTATACTTTTCGCAGTACCAGCCGTTAAAGGTGTAGCCTGATCTTGTTGCCGTAGGCAGAGTGCCTATAGCGTCAGCATAGGTCTGACCGTATTCGATCTTATAGGTCTTTGAGCCTGAGGAGATAGAACCGCCGTTAGGATCAAAGGTTATGGTATACTGTGTTGCCGCATTTTTCGTCCATTTTGCGGTAAAGGTCAGATTTGCGTTTGCCGTAAAGGTATTGCTCCAATTTGACGGAGACAGCGTCCTAGAGTTGGTAGAGCAGTACCAGCCGTTAAAGGTATAGCCGTCCTTGGTCGCCGTAGGCATAACGCTGCCCAAAGCTGCCTTGTAGGTCTGCCCCGAGGTTATTGAATAAGATGATTTACCCGAGGTCAGAGTACCGCCGTCGGTATTAAAGCTGATTGTATAGGTGGAGGGGGCGTTCTGCTCCCACTGTGCCTTAAAGGTTGCGTTTTCCGAGATAGCAAAATACTCGCTTGCGCCGAGGCTGAGAGTATAACCGTACTTTTCACAGTACCAGCCTTTGAAGGTATAACCCGAACGAGTTGCGGTGGGCATAGTCTTGATGACATCTTTATAGTAGTCACCTGTGTTTATCGAATAGGTTTTGTTACCCGATGTGAGAGTGCCGCCGTTAGGGTCAAAGGTTATGGTATAGCTCTCTGTAACAGGCGTATCGTCTGTAGAGCCTTTTGCCCACTGTGCCTTAAATGTGGTGTTTTCATATACTGCGTAGTAGTTACCCATATTTGAGTCTGTGAGGGTAAAGCTGTATTTTTCACAGAGCCAGCCGGTCAGAACATAGCCTGAACGGGTAGCCATAGGGAATGAGCCGAATATCTTGGTATAGGTTTCGCCGTTGTTGGCAGGGTAGCTTGATTTTCCCACCATGGTACCGCCATTGGGGTCCATAGTGATGGTATAGGTCTTAGCAGAAGGTGTTACGTTACCGCCTGTATATGCGGGAGTACCGTAACCGAGAATATATGCACTGCCTGTAGAATACGACTTACGTGCACACTTATTTGAGGTGTTACCCTCGATGGTGTATACGGTAGAGGAATCTGCCGCATATACGATACCTACGTGGGTAGAGTCATATGTAATGGATGTGTTTGTACGGAAGTATATAATATCGCCTCTCTTGGGGGTATAGCTGCCGCCGAGAGCCTTGGACCACTTCCATTTGCCGTTGTTCTGAAACCACTGCATACCGATGTCGCAGGATGCGTGCTTTGGAACTATGGAGGAGGAAATGCCTGCCTGGTTAGCACACCAGGAAACAAACATAGCGCACCATGCGCCGGGGTTTATACCGTACCATTTACCGTACTTGGTATAGTTACCGCTGCCGCCCGTGGTTCCTCCTGTCTGTGAGGAGGAGTTACCCTCGGTGT
>JAZNKU010000210.1:0-7575 GCA_045578685.1 Eubacteriales bacterium | reverse complement strand
AATCTCTTATCAGGTTCACCTGATTTGTTTACATACTGCCAGGTATAATCAACAATCTGTGCATCACTTGGTACAGACTCTCTTTCAATAAATCGCTGGTTATGTACCGATGTGGTAACATCAGAGTAATTCAATGCACCGATTTTTGATCCCTGGATGATAAACAGCTTGTCAGGCATAAATAAAACAGTTTCTTTTCCTGACTTGAAAGCAACTGCTTGAGCATTACTGGAAAACGGGAAAGGTACTTTTGTAAAAGCTTTACAGCTTTCTCTTTTAACAGTATTGCTTGCACCACCAGAATACTTTTTGTCAATAACCTTACTTGTTTGCGAAATCCACCATATTTTTTTCGATTTAGTTATGTTGATAATCGGTCTCATTCGCTCATCTACTATATTTGCTTGGTCATCCTCAAAGGTGTATTCTAAGTTGATAATTGCCTTCTTTTTTAGCCAGAAATGGAAAATGATACATATTACCGTACCTAAAAAGAACAACGGATAGGCACAACCAATAACTAAAGTCACCCAGAAAAGAACATTTTTTAATTTCCAAAGAGAGAGGGCTTTGTTAGCTGATTTAAGCATATCTTCCAATCCCTCGGAAACGAGATACTTGGCATTTGCATTTTTGATTTCTTGTGTATCATAGTGATTGTTATCAACAATGGAAATATTGTTATTCGGTGTGTTTATATTGCGTGAAGATGAATTACTCTTTCTTTTGCCTCTGCCAGTATCTTGAACATACGAAATTCCTGTACCGGGAATTGATGCTGTTCTTCTGCTGCCACCACCAGCTTTCTTGGTTATTCTATAGCCCTTAACACCCCAACTATAACCAACGCCGGATTTACTTAAATTGATTTTGAAACCGCCGCCAAGGCTGATACTTTTTCTATATCTAAGTCCCATGTTGTTACCACCTATCTACAATTATTTCTTTGATTATATCATGAATCTATATTAATGTAAAGTTTCCTTGGAAAAAATCAGGATGCAAATCAAAGTGCTAAATTAATATTAAATAAACTTACTTATAAATAAATAACTTGCTTTCCTTTTCGTTTCGCTATCTCTGTGAATTTGTATGCTCCGCCATATGAATTGATGATGTATGATATTACGTAATCAGAGCGTTCGATCATCCACTCGTTTCGCCAAGATATTGCGAAGCGTTTTGGCGTTTGCTCTATACCTTCGGGATAGAGGGTTTTGGATATATCATAGGGATAGCAGTTTTCATGCTTTGTGGGTAAATATGCAATTACGATACTATAGGTAATATTATACTTTTGACTCAACTCGTTAAGTGTTTTTATAACCGTCATATCAAAAGCACCGTTGTTACCTATGTAGAAGTGTTGAACGTTATTGTTTAATATTATATCTTCTATTTGTGTTTTAAGTTTACTTGAAATATCCGCATATAATTTTCGGTGACCGAAAAAACAACAACACTTCATATTCTGCTCTCCTGAAATATTGACCAGTATAGCGGACAACTTTCAGGACAATTATATCATAAAATATTCTCAGTTGCAACCTATAGCGGACAAAAAATGCAATTCAGGAGTAATTTATGGAGCAGAAAATCAGACAGGATATGAATATCGGTGTTAACTTACGCAGACTGCGTGATAACAGCGGCTTGTCTCAGGAGAAGCTGTGTGCCGAATTGCAGTTAAGAGGTTGTGACATCGGTCGTTCAACTTATGCAAAATACGAAGCGGGCGAGTTGAACGTTAAGGTAAGTGTTATCATACAACTGACAAAGATATATAACTGTTCATTTGATGAGTTTTTCAAGGATTTAGATTAAACAAGGATGTTGCAGTAATGCAACATCTTTTGTTATGTTCAAGAATTTAAGCTACGTGTTGCACAAATGCAACATTTTTGTTTATGTTCAAGTGTTATAGCTACGGTGTTGCACAAATGCAACATTTTGTTCATGTTAAGTGTTAAAGTTACAGTGTTGCACAAATGCAACATTTTTGTTGTATTAATGCTGTACTAAAAGAAATGGTGTTGCAGTATGCTACATTATTATACAACTATATGGATTGTTGTTGCATTACTGCAACAACAATCTCCTTAACTTTGCACTTTGCATTTTGCACTTAAAATGATCCTGTATTCGCTGTTATTGACAATTTCAAGAATATATGGTATTTTTTATATATAATGGTTTATATGAAGGGGGATAGTTATGTTTAAGAAACGCATCAGATCTATTTTAGCAGTAGTAATGTCAGTTGCTATGCTGCTTGGTACTTTACCGCTTTTATCAAACGCGATGGTGCCGACCGATCCCGATTCGGGAATAATAAAGCATCACGTTATTCCCGATGATAATGTTTCCGAGTACGGTTACGTTGACATGATAACTGTAGATGATGACGGTAACAGGGTCGAGCGTGTAGCTGCCGTTGCTGACCGAGGACTGGCAACGGGCGGCAATGTAACCTCTTTTCCTTCATCGTATAATTCGCTTGGTGTGACCAATGCGGCAGGCGGTAATATTATCACTTCCGTCAAGGATCAGATAGAATCAAGCAACTGCTGGGCTTTTGCTGCTGTTGCGGCGGCGGAAACCGCTTATATGAGAAATCACGCGGTTGACGATGTTGATTTTTCCGAGGCGCACCTTGCGTATTTTGCCTGGAACTCCAAAACCTCGGATACCTCTGACCCTACCTATCAGGACGGCACATACGAGGCTGACCCTCATAACAAGGGTGGTAATATCTACTTTACCTCGGGAGCCTTTGCAAGATGGGTAGGTCCCGAAAAAGAGGAATATCTGCCTCCCGTTAACTGGGCGTACGGTTTTTCGGGTGTAAGCTACAGTGAAAATATGCGCTATATCGCCGAGGAGCACCTAATCACCTCCGCTGTCATAGGTGCTCGGGATTTGTATTCCATGAAAAATGCTATTATGCAGTACGGCGGTGTTGTGGCAAGCTATTATTCCCATAAAAACAAAGGATATAACTATCTCCCCGGCGGAGTTGCGGCATATCAGGATATCTACGATTATACCAACCATGCTATATATATAGTCGGTTGGGATGACAACTTCCCCGTAAGCAATTTCGGTACCTATATGACTCCTCCCGCAGGGGGAGCATGGCTTGTAAAGAACAGTTGGGGTACCGATTGGGGAACAGGCGGCGGTTATTTCTGGCTTTCTTACTGGGAGCCCAGTCTTCTTACCGCCCGTATACTTGATTTTGAGCCTGCTGACAACGTGGACAACAACTATCAGTATGACGGAGACTGGGGTAAGGGTATAACTTATTTCTGGTTTGATGAGCTCAGCAATGCCGATCCTATGGTTACTGCAAACGTTTTCACCGCCAAGGGCAACGAGGTCTTAAAGCAGGTGGGTGTTTATAATATGAATGCCGCAGCACAGCTTGTGGTACGCGTTTACGTTGACCCGGTGGAGGACGTTCCGAATTCCGGAACCTTCGTTTCGGGTGTTGTTACTCAGGTCAACGGCGAGGGATATTATACAATAAGACTTACCGATCCCGTGACTCTTAAGCCCGGTCAAAGATTCTCTGTGGTTCTTGATACCTTTTCGCTTTTGCCCTCGCAGAAGGCTTATGCGGTTGAAGAATATAATTTAACCTATACCCCTACGGCAGGCCCTAACCAGAGCTATTATCTGCGTAACGGAATATGGCACGAGGAAAAGTGGAACGTTATCATAAAGGCGTTCACCAAGGACGTAACCGTAGATAAAACACAGCTTATCGATATGGTTGCAGCCTGTGACGAATTTGATATCGGCAAGGGCGTTTATTATTATGAATACGCAAAGCAGCTTATAGACGACAGCAATGCCTCGGGTCAGGCTGTAAGAAACGCATATAAGCGACTTTACGAATTTTACCGCGGACAGATAGGAGCATCAGGCTTCCTTCACTTTGACGGAGTACTTCCCACCGACGACGTTCCCGAATCGCTTTCCTACCGAGGCGGTGTTGCAAGGATACCCGACAATCTTCCCAGCTACCCCGACTGGGTGTTTGTGGGTTGGAGTGTCAGCGGCGGGGCCGATACGGTTTATAAGCCGGGACAGACGATCGCCCTTCCGGGTGGAGATATAACCCTTAAGGGTGTCTGGATGCGTGCCGACGGTGACGGTGCGCTGGGAAACAACGGATACTATAACGTATATTACCACTCAAACGGCGGTACCTGGGGACAGGGAGATACCACAGCATATAAGATTCCGACAACTCCCCACGGGCTTATGACCATCGGTACACCCTTCAGCTTTCCCCCTGAAACAGCTACACTCTGCCGTGAGGGCTACAGGCTTCATACCGACTCCGAGGATATGACGATACCCGAATTTAGAACTGCAGACGGTAAGGGCAATTACACCTACGGCGATACTGCGGCAAATAACGGTTATGAATACGAAATATATCCTGATGTATATAAATCAAGCGTATTTATGGTAAACCGCGACCGTGTTCCATACGGTACCAATATATTCGTGTATGCTTGTTGGGATCCGATAATTACCTATAATATAAATGACGGCTCAAGAGATATTCAGGACTTTGTTGACGTGACCGAAGGGTACAACTACACTCTGCTTTCCGAGGGCGGTTATACAAGATATTCTTCCTCCTCTGTTCTCAATGCAGGCAGAATCCCCGATGACCAAAATACTCTTCTGCCCAACCGTGAGGGCTACAGTGGCAGAACTATGATTCCCGAAAGGGAAGGATATACCCTTGCAGGCTGGAACACTATGGCTGACGGCAGCGGAAAATTCTATGCCGCAGGCAGTGAGCTTGAGGTCACCGAGCCTATAACCCTGTATGCGGTATGGGAGAATGAAAATGCTCCCGAGCCCGAAACCGAGCTTTCCGTATCTTCGGACGGTCCTAACCTCACCGTATCCGGTATGGCAGACGTCAAGGACGTATTCATCGCTCTCGGTGAGTATACCACCTACAGAGACGTTAAAAATAATATGGTAGTTCAGCTTACCACCAACAAGCTTGCGGGAGCAGAAAGCTACACCTACACACTTAAGGCAGGCGGATACTATACCGTTCTTGTAAGATACAACGACGGCACACAGACCTTCCTCTACCAGCAGATCGACGTAACCGAGCCTGCATTCTCTGCAGACGGTTTGCAGCTTACAGTTGGTAACCTCAGCGGCGTTAAGGTCATCAGAACCGCATACGGTGAGCACAAGAGCGTATCAGCTATCAAGAAGGCAGAAGGTTCAAGATCCTTTACCGCAAAGAATGATATCAAGGGTGCAGACAGCTATATGATCCAGTACAGATATAACGGAGTTGTTACAGTTGCAGTTCAGTACAACGATGGCTACACCAAGATCTACACCTACGAGGTAGAGCAGAAGACTCCCGTATTCACACAGTCTAACAACGTAGTTACCATCGGTAATATTGACGATCTCTACGTTATCAGATATGCTCCCGGCGAATGGGAAACCTCCGCACAGATCAAGGCAGCGCCCGGTGCTCAGGCAATCAAGCCCTCAGCAGCAGTTGACGGAGTTATTACAATCAAGGGTCTTAAAGCAGGTACTTACACATTTTGCGTACAGTACAACGATGAGTCCTACAATTATTACGTAATTACCGTAGAATAATTAAATCAAAAGAAAAAGCATCCTTCGGGATGCTTTTTCTTCCTTAATTCCGCACTCCGCATTAATTTCTTGACTTTTGCTTTCGGTTTTGCTATAATATTTTATTATCCGTACAGGAGGTGCAGTATGTTATTAGCGATAGATATCGGTAACACAAATATAGTTCTCGGCGGTTTTGTAGATGATAAGCTGTCATTTATGGCACGTATCGCCACCAATCCCTCGAAGACCGAGGATGAATATGCCACCAAGATAAAGAGTGTCCTGTCCCTTCACGGTATCGAGAAGGCAGAGCTGAGAGGTGGTATCATATCCTCTGTTGTGCCTCCCCTTACCTCTATTGTGAAAAAGGCGATAAACAAGGCGTACGGTATAGACTGTATGACCGTGGCTCCAGGTATTAAGACGGGTATCAACCTGCAGTGTGATTCACCTGCAACCGTTGGATCCGATCTTATTTGCGGCTGTGTTGCGGCGCACCATATATACGGCAGCCCCTCTCTTATAGTTGATATGGGTACTGCTACCAAGATACTCTTGGTTGATAAGAACGGTGCCTTCTGCGGTTGCTCGATAATTCCGGGTGTTAACATCTCACTTAAGGCTCTGGCAAGCGGCACGGCACAGCTCCCCCAGATAGGCCTTGAAGCGCCTAAGTCTGTTATCGGCAAGAACACCGTTGACTGTATGCGCTCGGGCGTTGTTTTCGGTCACGCTTCTATGATAGACGGCATGATAGACCGTTATATCGAGGAGCTTGGTTATGATCTTAAGGTCTACGCTACCGGCGGACTTGCTCCTGCCATCGTACCTCACTGTAAGCACGAGATAACCTATGACGATCACCTCGTATTAAAGGGATTGAACATTATATATAAAAAGAATAATTAATTGTGTATTGCCCTAAAGGGTAGATATAAATTTTTATGCGTTGTATCACTTTTGGTGAACGACAGCAAGGAGGAAATTTTATGAACACACAAGCAAGAAGACAAAAGACCGAAAAGCTGGTCTTGGCGGCTCTGCTGACGGCATTGGTGGTGCTGCTTCAGTATTTAGGCGCATTTGTCAAGTTCGGCCCCTTCTCGATTTCACTGGTGTTGATACCGATAGTTATCGGTGCGGCAACCTGCGGAGCTACTATAGGAGCTTGGCTTGGATTTGTTTTCGGCGTAGTAGTACTTATAAGCGGTGACGCTGCGGCATTTTTGGCGGTAGACGTTATCGGTACCGTTGTTACCGTACTGGTAAAGGGTACAGCCTGCGGTCTTGTGGCGGGCTTGGTCTACAAGCTGCTTGAAAGGGTCAATATGTGGGTTGCGGTCATTGCGGCGGCTCTGGTTTGTCCCATAGTCAATACAGGCGTATTCCTTATTGGATGTCTTATCTTCTTTATGGATACCGTAACACAGTGGGCCGGCGGTACAAACGTTGGACACTATATGATATTCGTGCTCGTCGGTGGAAACTTCCTTTTCGAAGTGCTGTTTAATATCATTCTCAGTCCCGGTGTGGTAAGATTACTTAATATCAAAAAGATGAAGAAATGAGAAAAGGCAGTCGGATGACTGCCTTTCAATAATGCAGAATGCAGAATGCAAAATGCAGAATTAAGGAGGATTTTTGTCCTTTGGGACAAAATCTCCGTTTTATTATATTCAGAGTCAGCTGAAACCGTAATACGTAAAAAAGCTCGGTGCAAACCGAGCTTTTTGACTTGTTTGAAGTTAGATAAGTTCCTTAACCTTGGAAGCCTTACCAACTCTGCCACGGAGATAATAGAGCTTAGCTCTTCTAACCTTACCGCGTCTGATAGTTTCAACCTTTTCAACGTTGGGAGAGTGAACGGGGAATGTCTTCTCAACGCCTACGCCGTAGGAAATTCTTCTAACTGTGAAAGTCTCGGAAATTCCGCCG
>JAZNKU010000209.1:0-3932 GCA_045578685.1 Eubacteriales bacterium | reverse complement strand
ACCAGGAAGAATGATGTCAGTATCAAGGAAATACCGATAAATATAAAAAATGCAGGCATACCTAATGTCACAGCTCCAACCGCAGAGGCTATAAGACAGCCAACCGCGGAAGCGCAAAATGCAACCGAAAGAATTATATCCCATACCAATACAAAGTATAACGCTACCGTTGCAATAATAAGCATAATATTTGCAAAGGTTTTGTTTTTGGCATCGGTATTAACTGAATAATTATAGTTACCCGCTGTTTTAACCGATTCAACAATCTCGTCAATGCTGCCGACGGCACTGACTGCTTCTTCCTCGCTCATGCCGGCATCGATACGGTCTGAGATCATTTCGTTATAATATGCAAGAGCTTTTTCCAGCTCATTAGTTGGTAAAAATGACAGCCTGTTTTTTAGTATGTCTAAAAAGCTTTTCTTATCCATTTCGCACCTCCTCGGAGTTTTCCTTAATAAAGTTATATATTTTCGTCATCTCCTGCCAAGCTGCAGGAAATTCGCGGAGGTGATTTCTTCCTCCGTCGGTTATAGTGTAATATTTTCTCAGTCTGCCGTTATATTCTTCAGTGTACACGGTAAGCAGATTAGCACTCTCAAGTCTTTTGAGAATAGGGTAGAGCGTTGACTCTGATATCTCAACGCATTCTGATACATCCCTTATAAGTGCATAGCCGTATGAATCGCCTTTGGATAGAAGGCTTAGCACACATATTTCAATAAATCCTCTTTTAAGCTGAATATCCATAACGATACCCCCCTTCGTAATATATTATACAACGCATAGTATAATATGTCAACAGATATCTTGAATTTTTTATCGTTTGGTGATATTATATATACTAATAATTTTTGGAGGTAATTATGCCTAATATCGAACTGACGAATATGGTCATGGTGCGCAATCCCGAGACCGGCGAAGTGTTGGTGCAGGAACGCGTTAAATATTGGAAGGGAGTTACCTTTCCCGGAGGACATGTAGAGCCCGGTGAGAGCTTCGTTGATTCTGCCGTGCGTGAGATAAAGGAGGAAACAGGTCTTGATATTAAGAATCTCGAGTCCTGCGGAGTAATACACTGGTGTAATATAGATACGAACGAAAGATATCTCGTTTTCTGCTACAGAACCGACGATTACTCAGGTGAACTTTTAGATGCTACCGATGAGGGAAGGGTCTTCTGGGCAACTCCGGAGGAAGTTTCCGGTATGCCTCAGGCAGAGAACTTTGATAAGTATATGCCAATTTTTCTGGATCCTGTTAACGAGGCCTTCGGCCCATGGCGCGAGGGTGATGATATGGAAATATTTTATAAATAGGAGATATTTTAATAATGCCGTGTGCGATGATGCACCTTGTGTGCGCTAAATTATATGATCCTCATGCTGACTTAGCATTTTATATTGGTAATGAGGCTCCCGACTGTATGGATATACGCGAAATAAAGGATAAAAGCCATTTTCGTATATATACTGACGACCGTGAAGAGCGTCTTACCGCCTTTGCCCGTACTCTTGACCTAAATCTTCCGTATGAGCTGGGCGTTCTTTTACATTTGTATGTCGATATGCTTTGGGACAGAGGTCCTATGGCTGAGCACAAACGTAATTATAAAGGTGATGACTGGTTTCACGATTATAGATGGCAGATAAGGCTTATAGGTACTCATATATATAAGACTGTAGACTGGTCAAAACAGATATGGGAGGATATGTGTGAGGTTGATGAGAGCAAATACTCATCACTTGAGCTTTTTCCTGCGGAAAAAATTAAGAGCTATCTTGTTTTTAACCGTGACCGTGACCGTTCTAAGGAAACCGTATCTTCGCCTGATTTTCCTCCTGAACTGGTTGACAGTTTCTGCCGAGAAGCTGTGGATAAATTTAAGATGTATTTAAACCAAATATCAATATGAGTCTGAGATTTGTGTATAAAGTTCAATAATATTTGGAACTTTTTGTAATTTCGATTGATTAGAATCAATATATATGGTAAAATAACCCTATATAATATATGTGAAAGGTTAAATTAATGCTAAAATTAAAAGGTATTGTTAAAAATTATATATCCGGTGACGAGACAGTAAGAGCACTTAAGGGTATTGACCTCGAGTTCAGGCGTAATGATTTCGTTTCGATTCTCGGTCCCTCGGGTTGCGGTAAAACCACGCTGCTTAATATCATAGGAGGTCTTGATCAGTATACTGAGGGAGATCTTGTCATTGACGGGGTTTCCACAAAAGACTATAAGGACAGAAACTGGGATAGCTACCGTAATCATAAGATAGGCTTTGTTTTCCAGAGCTATAACCTTATCCCTCACCAGAGTGTACTTTCAAACGTAGAGCTTGCTCTTACCCTCTCGGGTGTTTCAAAATTCGAGAGACGGAGAAGAGCAAAGGAGGCTCTCGAGAAGGTAGGCTTAGGAGATCAGTTGAAAAAAAGACCTAACCAGATGTCAGGCGGTCAGATGCAGAGAGTTGCTATTGCCCGTGCACTGGTAAACGACCCCGATATCATACTTGCCGACGAGCCCACCGGTGCTCTTGATACTGAGACAAGCAAGCAGGTTATGGATATCTTAAAGGAGATATCCCGAGAGCGTCTTATCATTATGGTTACCCATAATCCTGAGATTGCGGAAGAATATTCTACACGTATTATCCGTATGCTTGACGGAAAGATAACATCAGATACCAGACCCTTAACTGACAGCGAAACAGATGGACTTGTAAAAGCTGATAAGCCGGGTAAGGAAAAGATGCCTTCTATGTCAATTTTTACTTCCTTTATGCTTTCTTTAAAAAATCTTTTTACTAAAAAGGGAAGAACGATTCTTACATCATTTGCGGGTTCTATCGGTATCATAGGTATTGCACTTATACTGTCTGTTTCTCAAGGTACGACGGCGTATATCGACTCAATACAGGAGGAGACTCTTTCCTCATATCCTTTGACCCTTGAGTCGAGCACAATGGAGCTCGGTACCATTATGGAGACCTTTATGAATGTTTCCGCCGAGGCTTCAAGTCACGAAAAAGATAAGGTATACAAGAAAGAAGCTATCGTTGATATTGTTAATGCTATGAATAATATGGAGGAGACCGAAAACGATCTCAAAAGCTTTAACGAATATCTTCTTTCAGAGATAGAGGACAAGGACAGCGAGCTGTCCGATGCTGTGAACGGTGTACAGTATTCCTATGATCTTGAGCTGCTTATATATACCAAGAATATTGAAGGCGATATAATACATGCCGATACCGATGAGTTTATGGCTAAGATAATGAGCGAGTACATCGGCATAGATGTGGATGCAATGGAGTCTATGTCAGCTAACAGTCCTATGGCTTCTATGACCATGACCTCGCCAAAGCTTTGGCAGGAGCTTCTCCCCGGCAAGGACGGTGCTCCTGTAAACGATATTCTCGAAAAGCAGTATGATCTCGTCTACGGTGCGTGGCCTAACGATTATAACGAGATAGTAATTGTTCTCGACGAGAACAATGAGCTTGACGATGTTACTCTATATGCTCTCGGTCTTATTCCCCAAGAGCGTATCGATAAGATGATAGATGCTACAATGAATAGCGAGCATATCGAAAATATATCTCAGAATTGGAGCTATGAGGAGATATGCGAAAGAGAATACAGAACCATCCTCAATTCATCCTGTTATGTCTACGACGAGCTGAGCGGTGGATACAGCGACCTTCGCGATACCGAAGCAGGAATGCGTTTTCTGTATGATAACGCCGTTGAACTTAAGGTTTCCGGTATCATCAGACCAAGTGAGGATTGCTCTGCTCCCATGCTTACCGGATCGCTCGCTTATACAAGAGCTCTTACCGAATATGTTATATCAGAGGCAAAGAATGCTGATGTTATTACAGCACAGCTTGATACCCCCGATACTGATATTCTCACAGGGTT
>JAZNKU010000208.1:0-10982 GCA_045578685.1 Eubacteriales bacterium | reverse complement strand
GACAGGAGTTCCTAACCGTAACAACGGTCTGCATCAGCCGGGTACTCTTGATATGAACTCAAACGAGGCTTATATCCACTATACCACCCTTATCTCTAACTACGAGAACAAGAACGGCTATACCAAGTATTGGGACGATGCGTCACAGGCACCTTACCTCTACAATCCCTATAACGGAGTTTTCCTTACCTATGACGATGCCCGATCTGCAAGGATCAAGTGCGAGATCGCAGGCAGTGCGGGTATACGCGGTATTATGATCTTTGATTACTGTACCACAGACGGTATCGGAATATTCGATAATATGCGTAAATGGATAGACGATGCGTCCGTGCCTGAGGTACACGAGCACAGCTATACCCGTACAATGACCAAGTTCCCGGGTTGTGTTGAGGATGGTATTGTAACCTACACCTGCTCCTGTGGTGACAGCTACACGGAGTCTTATCCCGCCATCGGCAACCATTCGTGGAACGATTGGACGGTAACAAAAGAGCCTACAGCTACAGAGACGGGTGAACAGCAGAGAACTTGCCGCCGTAACTGCGGAGCGGTTGAAACAGAGATTATCCCTGCGCTTGGCGTTCCCGAGCCTGAACCCGAGCTTGCGGTATCATCTGAAGGTCCTAACATTACAATAAGCGGTATGTCAGACGTAAAGGATGTATTTATCGCTCTCGGCGATTACAGCAGTTACAGAGACGTGAAAGACAATATGGTAGTTCAGCTTACCACCAATAAGCTTGCAGGAGCAAGTGAGTATACGTACACACTCAAGGAGGGTGGCTGCTATACCGTTCTTGTAAGATATAACGACGGCACGCAGAAATTCCTCTATGAGCAGATCAACGTAACCCAGCCTGTATACACAGCAAACGGACTTCAGCTTACTGTAAGTAACCTTGCAGGCGTTAAGGTCATCCGTACCGCATACGGTGAGCATAAAACTGTATCTGCTATCAAAAAGGCGGAGGGTGCAAGAGCCTTTACCGCGAAGAACGATATCAAGGGCGCCGACAGCTATATGGTACAGTACAGAAATAACGGTAAGGTTACCGTTGCAGTTCAGTACACCGACGGCTACACCGATATCTATACTTATGAGGTAGTTCAAAAGGTGCCTACTATGGTACAAGAGGGCAACACCGTTACCTTCGGAAACCTTGACGGACTTTATAACATCCGTTACGCCAAGGGTGAATGGAGTACCTCCTCTGAAATAAAGAAAGCCCCCGGTTCCCAGGCACTCAAGTCTTCTGCCATAGATGAAAACGGCAATATCACCGTTACACTTCCCACAGCAGGCACATATACCTTCTGCGTGCAATATAGTGATGAAAGTTATAACTACTATACAGTTGTAGTTGAGTAAATCAACGAAAGAAAAAACGCCCGAGGGCGTTTTTTCTTTCGTTATGATCTTTACTTCAAAAGCTTAAACTTACCTATCAGGGGAAGCTCCTTTGCCTTACCGGAGGCGGCGTTTACGATACCTATTATCGCTATGACGGTTATAGGTATCCAGATAAGACTGAGTATGGTGCTCAGCGCGCTGAATATAAAGCCTCTGCCGCCTACAAGACCGTAGTTATATTTCCAAGGGAATATCATACGCAGTATAGCCAACAGTATCGACTGTACCACCGAATATCCTGCGAAGGTTATAAACATCGTAAGACCTTGGTTTGCGTGAAATCTTGCGTATTTTGAGTCTTTCTTTGCAAACATGGGGATAAACACAAGGGGACCGAGATAAGACAGTACCGAAATACCCTTGTTGTCGCTAATATCCTTAGGATCAAATTCTGCCGTGGTATCAGCGGTATTGTTGAGATTCTTTACCTTGTCCTTAAAGTTGTTGGGGTTTTCGTTATTCAATGTTTGTGTCCTCCTTTATGATTTATGTTACTCTGCAGGTGCGTTAAAGGTCAAGTCGCCCTTGTCACCCTCACTCCAGTTCACGGTCATCTTGTAGCCCGCCTCGTCGGACGCAACGAAGGTGTAGATAGAGCCGAAGTCGTATTCCATTTCGTCAAGATCAAAGCCTGCACCGCGAAGGGTCTCTATGTAAGCCTTCATCTGATCTATGGTCCAGTTAAACTCGGCTGTATAAGTCTTTGAATAAACGCTGTAGTTTTCCTTGGTCATCTCAACGGGGGGAGCAGGGAAGTATGCCTTTGCCTCGGCTATGCCCTTTTCCTTTGCATCGTCGGGGTCTCCGCCGTAATCGTCAAGGTTGAATATATCTGTCACCTTGGGAACATTCTCGGTTTCAAAGCTTATAAGCTTGTACTGAACTCCGTATATCTCGGAGATCTCCTCGCCCTCAAGAAGAGAAATGGGCTCATCCTCGCGCCATACGAGAACACCTGTCTTCTTGTCGATCCAGAGTTTGTTTTTTTCAAGTAACGGCGTTACCTCGGTATAAATATCGCAGTCATAACCCTGCTTTTCTTCTGAGCCGACCTTATTCCACAGCTCTCTGTCTACGTAGAGGACGGATTTTATATATCTGATTACAGAGGGTATCTGAGCCATATTGTTTTCAAGCTCGTATTCTACCGTTTCCTCCTCGTATTCACTGTCTGTGTAGGTCACGGTATCGCGATAGATAGAGTAGGTTCTCGTTACGTCCCCTCTTTCCTTTACGTAGTAAATGTTATACGCATCCTTGAGATATACCTCTTCGCCGTCGTAGAGGACCTCTATCTCGTCGTATCCGTCCTCGCTGTCGCCGATAAGCGATTTGTTAGCAAACTTAAGATGGAAGGGCTTGGTCCACCAGGCGTCGTCGTAGGGCAGATCCTCCTGCTCGTTGTTTTCGGCGTTTTCGTTGTAGTCCTGAACGTCGTCGATAAGCTCTCCCACTTCCTTAAGATCGTTTAACGCATCCTTGACCTCGGGGTCAACGCAGGAGCATAACGTAGGGATAAGCATTAAAAGTGTGACGGTTATACATATAAATTTTTTCATATTGACCTCCTTTGGTCTTAAAATTATTTGCTTCTGAACTCGTCAAAGGCTTTGAACATTACGGCTGCCTGTGCTCTTGTTGCGGTACCGTTGGGATCAAGATAGTCCTTTTCGCCTCTTTTTACACCTGAGATAAGCTTTGCATCCACCGCCCATTCTACGCAGTCTCTTGCCCATGCCGGAACCTTTTTCTCGTCGGGATAAGAGGAAAGGTCGGCTCTGCCCTCAAGGGATACGCCGTTCATTTCTGAGTATGTATAGAAGAAGCGGGCAAGCTGTGCGCGGGTAACGTCCTGGTTGGGGCCGAATTTGGTGTTAGAAAGACCGCTTGTGATCTTGTTTTCCACCGCCCAGCAGACAGCCGCGTTGTACCAATGGGAGGGCTTGACGTCCTCAAAGCCTGAGCTTGAATTTTTGTACTCGTCAAGATCAACGCCGTGTACCTTTGAAAGTATGGTGATAAACTGTGCTCTTGTCAGATTGCCGTTAGGCTGGAAGCTGGTGGGTGTCATACCCGAAACGTAGCCCATATCAACGCAGTACTGAACAGACTCTGCAAACCAATGATGAGGCTTAACGTCACTGAAGGTAAGCGCACCTGCGTTTGCTTCAAGAATGTTTGACCAGGGGGAACTGCCTATAGGACCTGTAAAGCGAACGCGGATCTTTACGTTTGTATCGGGAGTAAGGCTTTCGTATCCGTCAAACACAAGGACTCTCTTACCGTCGCGGGTCGCCCAGCTTGCGTTGGCAACGTAGCCAGATATCCAATCTCCGCCGTTTAAACTTACCTGAGATTCAAGGTAAAGGGGCTCAAAGTAATCATTCATTTCATAGTAGAGATAAGCATCCCATACAGAGTCGGGAGTTGACTGAACGAAGGTGATGTTATAGTAGTCGCCGTCCTCCTCCTGCTCGATAAGAAGCTCTGAGATAGAGGGCGCTTCGTAGCCTGTAGGCTCTGCTGGGACTATCTGTGTTGTATTCTTGCCGAATACGGCAGACTCTGACCAATCCGAGAGCTTTCTCTGCATTTCACCGGGACCCTCGTATCCGTCGTACATTACCACCGGTTCCCATTCCATATAGTAACGGCAGCGGATATAGAGGCTGTGGTTTTCGGTATCAAAGGAATAGATGTTTTCATCCCAATCCTCGTGGTGATACACTAGGGGAGGACAGGCGGGCTGAAGGGGAACAAAGGTATCCTCACCTTGCCCCTCGTGATAGGTCAACCAGAAAAACTCGAAGTCCTCTACCATTTCGTTGCTTACACCGATAGTCTGATAGCCGTCGGCATATCCTCCGATCCAGGTAGTTTCGTCCCATTCCTCGGTGTACTGCCAGTTGTCCTCACCGTCAAGGGATACGTCGTACTGTACCCTCAGATCAAATGACCAAAGATTATATTTTTCATAGAATGCATCGCTGTCATTGTAGTATTCTGCAGTAAGCTCCAATACGTCGCGGTCGATCAAGGCGTACATTCTCAGATCATCGTGACGACCCTCGGTTTCATCTCCGTCGGTAAAGACAAAGTAGTTCGGTGCCTCGGGAGTGGGCAGCTCAAATGCGGATAAGTCATTTTCCTCTGCAAACGCCGTCACCGTGAATACGTATAATACTATGAGCAGAGAAAACAAAACAATAGCTGTTTTTTTCATTGTAGTATCTCCTTTCATTAAAGACCTAACAGGTCCTTGAACCCCATCTTCTTTTTCGGCTCGGGCTTGACGTAGTCAAAACCGCCGTATGGCTCACGCTTGCAGAAGCCTATACAAGCACGATCGGGATCACCTTCAAAGCAATGCTCGGTATCTACGTTATATACAATGCCGTCTATACGTTTGAATAGCTGCCGTACCGAGGGGTACTGTCCTGCGGGACGAAAGCCGTTTTGCTGTAAAATCTGTCTGTATTCGTCCACCGCACGGTGAGCCGCCGCTTCGTCGCCATCAAAAAAAGCACTGAAGCTGACTCCATCAGAGCCGCAGTCCTCAATGGATATCTTACCGCCGCAGCTCCATCGGGGGTATACGGCAAGCAGAGCATCCCACTCTGCCATCACCTCGGCATTTCG
This sequence comes from Eubacteriales bacterium, assembly GCA_045578685.1. Taxonomy (GTDB): domain Bacteria; phylum Bacillota; class Clostridia; order Oscillospirales; family CAG-272; genus RGIG7300. The sequence goes on along the minus strand of JAZNKU010000208.1, from coordinate 5,929 downwards.
TCTCTGTTTTGCCTCCTCCTCCTGTATCGCTATGGGGAGCTTGGCTCCGCACTCCGAGCAGAATTTAGTACCGATATTATTCTGTCTGCCGCATTGAGTGCATACCGAACTTTGCGCCAAGGTGGTCTCAGGCAGGGGCTCGCCGCATTCGGGACAGAATTTTTTGTCCGAGGAGGCAGGCTTGCCGCATTTGGGACAGAGCTTCATATTCTTACTCATTTCGGTGGCGTATCCGCCTACTGCACGCTCAAGGTTGGAGAACGCTCCCTCAAGACCCGAGGTTCCGACGGTATTGCCGGTGTATTCACGGGTACTGCTATCGATAGCGTTTGCCGCCTTGTTGGTAAGCTCGGTTACCTTGGGTTCCACCGCCTTGCTTAAGGCGTTACCTACGGCTTGACCTACGCCCTTTGCTACGCCTTTGCGTATAGCTCTTTCTAAAAATCCCATTTCTCTGACCTCCTTTACAGATCCTTATATTTAATTAAAATTTGCTTTCTGTTTGATATACCTAATTTTCGGTAAATGTTCTTGCAATGAAAATGCACCGAAGAATAGGTTATATAAAGCTCGTCGGCTATCTGCTGCAGACTTTTGTCTGACAGAAGATACTCAAAGACCTCTAACTCCCTCGGGGACAATCCCTCTATCTCGGGATGCTTTTCCAATATTATTTTGTACTTTTGTTTTGCAAGCTTCAGATAATCAAAATAATTCAGTTCGTTGTTATTCACCTGCATCCCTCCTGTTGGTAGTATAACTACCAATCAAGGTAGTTATTGGTTTAAATGTTGAAAAAATATTAAAATCCTGCTATAATTAAGAAAACTATCATTTGTGTCTAAATTATACTGCAAAATGGGTAGTTATACTATCCCTTGTTCAAGGGGTTTTTGGTATTTTTACCTGTTTTTGGGGAGATTTTTATGAATTTGTCCATACTTCTCGAGAATCTGAAAAAAAGAAAAAGCTATCCCTTGTGGATGCTCGTATGCTTCGGTATGTTTACGGCCTGGCAGATGGGATTTGTATATTTTATGACTCCTTCTCTGGTCATAGACGGCAGAGTGCCCCTACCTATCACCGAGGATAACGTGACGTTGCTTATTGCGGCGGGATATCTGCTTGGCATAGCGGTGATGATATTCCTGCCCCGTATGGTCGTATGGGCAGAGCGTATGTCGGTGTGCGGTGCACTTGTGACTATTCTTGCGCTTTTTATCCCTATGCCCCCTGATATGCAGGTGCTTATCCTGTACTGTCACTCCTTCTTCTGCTTTTTTATGATAGCCTTTGAGAGCTTTATTATCATCAATCTGTTTACCGAAAAAACTGCGGTATTTCATCTGTGTGTCGGATATGTGCCGGCTTTGATCATAATCGCTCTCGTCCAGAACGATGTTTTTCCCATATCCTTTTCTATGTTCAGAATATTTACGATCATAATGCTGGTTATGATGGCGGTGTTCTTCTTCGGTATCCCTGCTTCTAAGGACAGCTATCCAGTGTACGTCAAGCGAAGCGACGGTTTGTATACTCCCAAAAAGCTTTTCTGGGGCGTATATATCTTGGTGTTTGTAAGCTGTATAATGATGCTTGCGGGACCTACGGCTGTTGCCGTGGTAGAGAACGGCATCTTTACGGCGTATATGGCTGATGCCGCGGCGTCTCTTGTGGTGTACGTATTATATAAGAAATTTTCGGTGCACCCCATGCGTACCGTTTCTATATTCACAGCCTTCTCTGCGGTGGGATTTCTTTTCCTGTTCATATCCTCCTATCTGCCGGGTTTGGCGTACGTTGCCTGTGTATTTATAGGCTTTGGATTTATGCCTTGCCTGCTCCTGCCCCTCTACGGCAACGTGCTTATGAAGAACTACCCGTCAAGGTTTATCACCCCCATTATTATGATTTTAGCGGTGGTGACTGTGGTCATACAGAGCGCTCTGGTGGAGGCGTTCCGTTCTATGCCCGATATGCTTCACCTTGCATATGCCGCTATTACCGTGGTGCTGACGGTTATATTCGTGCAGCTTGCACCCCATCTTATATATGCCTTTGACAGAAAGATCGAAGATAAGGAGACCGAAAAAGAAATGGAAGAAAAAGAAGAGATCACAGAGGCAGCTTCACCTCTTGCCGGACTTACCAAGCGTGAAAGGGAAGTGCTTGACCTTATCGGTTGCGGTTACTCCAATGCCGATGTTGCAAAGGTACTCTTTATCTCCGAGCATACCGTAAACGACTATACCAAAAAGATATACCGCAAGCTTGGCGTTCATTCCCGTCACGCGGCGGCACAGATAGTCAACAGATACAACAAATAAACAACCGTAAATTTACAGTGTCAACGACTTGACGGGTAGTAAAACTACCTTATCGGGGCGTTGACACTTTTTACCTATAGTGCTATCATAAATATGAACGAAATATTAAAAAGGAGTTATAAAAATGAAGACCAAACGAATTTTATCCCTTGCACTCGTACTGATAATGCTTATCGGTACGGTCTGTCAGACGGGTATCACCGTATTGGCTGACGGAGTAAGCTGGGATCTGACCGACGGTGTGCTTACTATTTCCGGTACCGGCAGTATGGACCCGCTCTGCTACAGCGGTACATCCCCCTGGTACGGTCAGAGACTCAAGGTCAAGAGCATCGTGATAGAGGAGGGCATTACCTCTATAGGCTACTATGCCTTTATGAGCTGTGCCAACGCTACCTCCGTAAGCATCCCCTCCACCGTGACCTCGATCAAAGAGGGTGCCTTTGACTACTGCGGAGATATCACCGAGCTTAAGCTCCCTGCAGGACTCAAGTCTATAGGCGATTTTGCTTTCGGAAGTTGCAGCGACGTTACCGAGCTCACTCTCCCCGACGGACTTGAGAGCATCGGTAAGGGAGCCTTCTCCTTTATGGGTATCACCGAGCTCGTTATACCCGAGTCGGTCACCTTTATAGACGGCTACGCTCTGCGTTACTGCACCGAGCTTGAATCGGTAACTCTGCCTTCTCACATGACCGAGTTCCCGGATCAGCTTTTGGCATACTGTGACTCTCTTACCACGGTAGAGCTTCCGAAAGGTCTTACCTCTCTCGGATATCAGTGCTTCTACCGTTCTAAGGGACTTACACATATCACTATCCCCGCAGGCATAACCGCAGTAGACGAGTATACCTTCTACGGCTGCAGCAATCTTGAGGAGATAACCTTTGAGGGTACGATCACCTCGGTAGGCAAGGGTGCCTTTGAGAGTACGGATGCTCTCACCTCCTTCCCCTTTACCGACGCTATCACCGAGATAGGCTACCGCGCCTTTGCGGAAAGTGGCCTCAGCGGTGAGCTGGTGCTTCCTGCAGGACTTACTGCCGTTTCGGAATCGGCATTCTCCGAGTGTGTCGGTATTACCTCAATTACCTTCCCCGAATCGGTGGAAAAAATAGACTTCCAGGCATTCAACGGCTGTACAGGCATAGAGAGCCTTACCATCCCCGAGACTATTAAAACCATCGATGGGGAAGCCTTTCAGAACTGCTGCGGTATAAAGAGCCTTACCTTACACGACTCTATAGAGAGCATAGGTGACAACGCCTTTTACTGCTGCTGCGGTATCGAGGACGAGCTTATCATACCCGCAGGTATAGGATACGTAGGCTATCAGGCGTTCGGCGACTGCGATATGCTTACCACGGTTACCCTTGAAGGTGTTGACACCGTGTACGGTGGCGCTCCCTTCGCTTACTGCGATCTTCTCAAGGAGATATTCCTGCCCGAGGGTATCACAGAGCTGCCTAACGAGCTGTTTTCCAATCTTACGTCTCTTAAGACAATAGTACTTCCCGATACGCTTACCTCTCTGGGAGACAGCGCGTTCTTCGGTAACGAGGCACTTACCTCGGTCACAATCCCCGAGAATATCAGCGTAATCCCCTCACAGTGCTTCTACGGCTGTGTTAATCTCGAAAATGTAAGTGTGCTTGGTACAATAGTGCGTATAGAGGATTCGGCATTTTGCGATACCCGCAGTCTGACCGAATTTGACTTTGAGCCCGGTCTTACATATATAGGCGATCACGCATTTACCCGAAGCGGATTGAACGGCGACGTCGTTATCCCCGAGGGCGTGGAATATATAGGCGACTATGCCTTCTGGGCATCCGCTATTGACGGTATTACCCTTCCTTCGACGCTTGAATATATTTCAAACGTTACCTTCTGGGAAACGAACCTTGAATATATAAACGTTCACGAGGATAATCTGAGCTATGCTTCAGTTGACGGTGTCCTCTATACCGAGGATATGAAAGAGCTTATAATGTACAATAATATGTCAAGCCGTACCGAGTTCCATATCCCCGAAACGGTGGAAAAGGTTCACGAATACTGCTTCTACGGCGGATATTACGATGACGTGGCTCTTGAAAAGATCGTATTCCCCCGTTCGATAATCGAGCTTCCCGGATATCTGTTCTACAATTTCTCGCAAGACTGCGTATGGGTATATAAGGACAGCTACGCTGACGAATATTTTAAAAACGGTTGGGATATTGATATCAGATACGTGGTTGACCGTATCGAGCTTCTGACCCTGCCCACAAGACTGGTATACCCAATAGGCGGCAATTTCAGTACCGCGGGTATGACCGTATCCTTTGAGGACAGCACGGGCTACAGCGGAATTATAGATACGGGCTTTGATATAGGCGAATACGATTTCTCAACTCCCGGTCAGCACAGCGTACCCGTTGGCTACAATGGCAAGTGGGTAAATATTCTCGTTACCGTTGACCCCGACCTTATTCTCCTTCCCGCCTCCGAGCACCCCTATCCGGATGAGTGCTATGAGGAATGGGAATATACCGATAAGTATAACTTTGAGTCCTTAGACGTTACCTTTGCTCCCGAAACCGAGACCGAGGATTATTACGATACCATTACTATCTACGACAAGGACGGAAACGAGGTAGGGGTATATTCGGGAACAGAGCTTGCGGGCATTACCGTAAACGTACCCGGCAACTACTTTAAAATTGTCCTTCAGAGTGACTACAGCTACAGCCTGTGGGGCTTTGAGGTAGTATCGGTTACGGGTAACTGCGAGCATACCGTAGGTGACTGGGTCGTTACAAAGGAGCCTACCGTCGAGGAAGCAGGCGAGGAGACCTTATACTGTACCAAGTGCGGTCAGCCTCAGGAAACACGTGAGATTCCGAAGTTAGAGCCTGCCATAGTTCCCGAGATCACGGGCGTATTCAACTATACCGTTTCTATGGTAAACCTGGAGGATATAAAGGAGATACGCTTTGCCATAGGTCATTATACCACCGGTTCTGAGGTCAAAGGGGCAGAGAAGAACGTGACTCTTGACGCGGCAACAGTTGCTAAGTACACGGACGTTATGGGTACCTTTATATATGATCTTCCCTGGATGGGCGAATATACCTTCTGGGTAAGGACTAATGCAGGAGAGTCCTATTTCCTCTATACCAACGTAAACTATATCAATCCCTACGTAGATACCTACGGCGTTATGATGACCGTTAAGGACTACGGCGAAAACTATAAGGATCTTTGGATCGCCAAGGGCAACTTTACCACCTACAATGAGATAAAGGCAAGTACCGACTTTAAGTATCAGGCTTCCAAGAATAAGCTCGATCTCTACGCCAAGACTACCCACGATTTCAGCTATACTCTCTATGAGCCCGGTGACTATACTATCCTTATAAGATACAATGACGGTATAAACGACCTTCTCCATACCACTCTTACGGTTGACGAGCCTGTCTTTACACCTAACGGCCTGCAGATCACCGTATCAAACATCCCCGATATCAAGATTATCAGAACAGCCTACGGCCATTACGAATCTGTAGCGGATATCAAGAAGGCGGCGGGAGTCCGTAACTTCTCCAATAAGAACGATA
>JAZNKU010000207.1:0-2068 GCA_045578685.1 Eubacteriales bacterium | reverse complement strand
CCCGGCGGCGACGAGTACAACCTCAAGCTCGAGCACCTCTATCAGGAAAGAGGTTATTAATAAAAAAGACGGCATTGCCGTCTTTTTTGCGATATAAATCCCGTTGGGATTTGCGATATTCCTCAAAGAGGAGCGATATGTCCTTCGGACTCGATATACCCTGCGGGGTGCGTGAGAGGGATTTAATTCTCGTTGATACCAACAATTCCTTCTTCGCTCCTGTAGTCGCTCGAACTCATTGGGTATCTGCCGTCCTCCCAGTCTCACTTCATCCCGCACTGTGGGCGTGAGTCTGCTCGGCATATCGCGTTTTCGTTAGAAAACATATCGCGTTTATCAAACATATCGCTTTTGCCATAGGCAAAAATATCGCAGAAAGGAATATGTTATGAAAAGAATTATATCATTATTGTTAGCTGTATTAACAGTTATGTCTGTATGTGTATTCACCGTTTCAGCCGAAGAACCCTTTGACGATGTTAAAGAAAACCATTGGTACTACAGAGCAGTGGAATATTGCTATAATAACGGTCTTATGAACGGTATGAGCGACACCACATTCCTTCCCTCCGGCAAGGTTACCCGTGAGCAGTTTGTCAAGACCCTCGCCAATATGGAGGGTATAAACGAAGCTGACTACAAGGTTACCGAGACACCCTTCAAGGATGTAAGACTTGATATGTGGTATGCTCCTGCAGTAGAATGGGCAAGACAGACAGGTATCGTTGCAGGTCTTTCTGAGGACAGCTTCGGTATAGCAAAGCCTATTACCCGTGAGCAGATTGCAAGACTGCTCCGCGGATACGCAGAGTATAAGGGCAAGGAGATCAAGGAAACAAACGATCTCTCTGCATTCCCCGATGCAGACAAGATAAGTCCTTGGGCGCTTGACGGCTTTAAGTATGCTATCGCCAACGGTATATTCAAGGGTAATGCCGCAAACGAGCTTAACCCCCGCGGTAACGCGACACGTGCCGAGCTTGCCACTATCTTAAAGGCAGTAAGAGCCTATGAGAACAATGTTCTTGTAGCCTGGGGCGACAGCTTTACACAGGGTATTATCGAGGGATTCCACGATATTTCCGACTATCCCTATATCAGAACGGCAGCCGAGACTCTTAACACTCCCTACTACAACTTCGGTATAGGAGGGGACACCGCAGAGGCTGTTGCTATCCGTCAGGGCGGTATTGCAATCTACGTTGACAGCCTTACCATTCCCGCCGATAAGACCCCTGTTGCGATAGAGATCAGAGCAGAGGAAGGCTATACCACCAAGAACATCAACGAAAACGGCGACAACGGTCTTAACCCTGTAACCATCGACGGTGTCAAGGGTAATATTATCGGTGACTGGGAAAAGGGCTATCAGTTCCAGCGTCTTGAGGCGGGTGAGGAAAAGGTAATCACCTCCGAGACACGTATAATCACCGACGGTATGGGCTTTGACTATTCCAAGGCGATCCTCGTTATCTGCTCAGGTGCCAACAATACAAAGGAACAGGCTTGGCACGACGATCCCGTTACCCATATGCAGTACCTCTGCGAGATACAGCAGAAGATGGTAGACTACGCAGGCACCGATAACTTCGTTATCATCGGTCTTCCCAAGGTAAGATTTATGCAGAAGATCCCCAACTACAACTATATTTTAGAGGAGTATTGGGGCGACCACTATCTTGACGTAAACGAGTATATGATGTCAGAGCAGGCATTTACAGATAACGGTCTTGAGATGAAGGGCAGGGATAAAAAGGACATAGCCGAGGGCTATATCCCAAGAACCTTCCTTGACTCCCTCCAGCAGCTCCATCCCAACCAGATGGGTTATGATATGATCGCAAAGCTTGTTTCGGACAGGATATATGATTTAGGTTATCTTAAGTAAATAATAAAAAAGAATCGGCTAAGGAACAGGTTCCCTAAGGACAGTTATCTTTAATAAAAACGGAATTTGGCACACAAATTCCCTGCTTGTAACAGTATAAGACAAAAAACTACCCGAAGAAGAGAAAACAAAACTCTTTTTCGGGTAGTACTTTTCTTACGATTTCAGTGATATTTTATT
>JAZNKU010000206.1:0-2135 GCA_045578685.1 Eubacteriales bacterium | reverse complement strand
GATGAATACGTCCTTTACGTCTGCCATACCCGAAACGGTGAGGTTGGGACCGTCAGCGGTTACCTTAAGGGTATCAACGGGAGCGTTAAGCGCGGGGATTATCTCCTCCTCAACCGTACCGCAGCCGCGACGGCAAACTCTCTGTCTGAGACCGTCCTCGGTTTCGGTTGCTTCCTTTACTACCTCCCATGCTTTCCATGCGTGGCCGAGAGCCGCGATAGACTCTGTCTTTGTACCACCGCAGTTTGCACAGGTATAGGTCTTCACGCCTGCCTCTGTACAGGTAGGAGTCTTGGTAGTTGAGCCTTCGTCAAATGTATGCTCAAGCTTGGGAATCACCTCTGTGTAGCTGTCACCGCAACGGCAGGTATAGGTCATTATACCTTCTGCACTACAGGTTGCCGCCTTTGTTACCTTGGATGTATAGTTGTGGGTATGCTCGCCCTCGTCCTCCCATACTGCAACGAATGTTACGTCAGAGTCGAAGCTGAACTTATCTGCGGTGTTAAGCATATAGTCACCGTAGTACCAGCCTACAAGCTCTGTACCTTCAAGTGTTGCCTGAGGATTATTTCCAACTACTTCAGCATAGGTCTGACCCTTCTGAATAATGAAAGATGTAGAACCGATCTTTGAGCCCTCACCTGCATCAAAGGTTACCTTGTAACCGAGAGGTGCAAGCTCGCGGTAGATCTCCTCGCCGCAGAAGAGACAATCTGCCTTAAGCTTACCTGCCTTGGTTGCGGTAGGCTTGATATACTCGGACCACTCTGTAGCATAGTGACCCTCGTTGTAGATCATCTGATCGTTCATCATCTTACCGCAGACACCGCAGTAAGCGATAGCATGGCCTGCCTGACCGCAGCTAAGCTCTGTCACATCATATCTGCCGGGATAACATGCGTGGGCTACCGTGCCGATATTGTTTCTTATATGGGGGAATATACCCGCACCGTCACAGGTTACATAGTCGAATACCATACATCCGCGAACACCCTCACGGGCTATAATATCAAGCTTGTATGTAAGGGATTCGGGGTCGTCGTAGGAATAGAAGGATCCGCCTGAAGGGTTATAGAGGTAAGGTGCCTTTGAGGTGTCGTCCCAGTATCTCGTATAACCGTTCTTGTTAAGATACTGAGATATAAGCATATCGTAATGGATGTTAGATTCATCAAGTCCTGCCGACTGGAACAGACCGTGGTTGATGTTAGCAGCACCCGACCAATGTCTGGCATAGAGACCCATACCCGAAACTATCTTGTCAGCGGGGATACCGAGAGATTTATACAGTGTGATATCACCCTGTACGGAGCCTCCGGGAGGAACATGACCGTAGGGATCGCGGTTATCGTAGGGCGGTGTGTGATGATGTGTATAGGGGATGGCCGTACCGCAGTACAGGTCATAGTTCATTATGTTGAAATAATCAAGACTCTTGGAGCAGGCAACAAGATCAAATTTTTCGGTTGCCCAGTTAGCCGCAGGAGTTGTCATAGAGAGGATATAGTGCTTACCTGTCTGGGATTCAAGAGCGTTGAATCTTGCTCTGATCTCGGCAAGAAGCATAGCATAGTCGTCACGGAGAGTAAGGTCGGAGGGAAACTCGAAATCGATATCCAGACCGTCAAAGCCGTTGGCTGTTACAACACCCGTCAAATGATGGGCAAAGGTCGCACGGTTACTTGGTGTGGTAAGCCAGCTCTCAAACGCCTTGATGTTCATGTTCATTATGGTAAGAACTATCTTGATGTTGGGGTTCTGAGCTCTTGCTCTGTTTCTCATACTGGTGGATTCAGCAAAGTAAGAGCCTGCAAAGGGATAGTTTCCTGCTCCGTTATCAATGGGAGCGAAGAAGTAGTTGAGAGTGTCGATATATCTCATATCGGCATCGTTTAGGGGAACGCTCCTGTTGCAGTATGCTATAACCTCCTGCTTAACCATAGCAGTAGAGGCTTCCTTTTCAGAGATACCGCAGGAGTTACAGAATCTCTGTACCTCGGTACCGTTGCCTGTCTGCTTCCATGCGGAGAAGTTATGACCTGTCTTTTCGTACTCGATATTGGAGGTCCAACCGCAAGCATCACATATCTGTGTGAAGAAGCCTGTGTTTGTACAGTCAGAAACCTTCTTGA
>JAZNKU010000205.1:0-7904 GCA_045578685.1 Eubacteriales bacterium | reverse complement strand
AAGACCCCCGATGTTGTTATCAAGGTCAATCCCGAACGCCCCGATCTCATTAAGACCGAGGTCATCGACGGCACAAAGTACATAATGATCCGTGCCGAAGATGACGTTACCGTAAACGGAGTTAGCATAAGCATTAAAAATCAAACTTAAAAAACCACCCCAAGGGGTGGTTTTTAATATGTTTCTGCCCCGTTACGAACGGGTCTCTTTTTAGCGGTAAATTCGGGAACGGTGACCTTAATTACGGTAACTCCTGTCACCATCTTAGGCACAAACTCAAAGGATCTGCCGGTCTGGGTTATCATCAGCTTATTGAGTGCATCCATCTTGTCCTCAACATCCTCTACAAGCTCGGCTATTCCCTCACCCATAACAGAGGCGTAGCTGACACCGTACTGACAGGCAGCCTCACCCTTAAAGGGAACTATATCGGTGTCTATCTCAACAAACACCTTTGGATTGACACGGATGATATCCAACTTTCTGCCGGTGGTAGCTCCGTGGAGATATAAAGTGAGCTTGCCTTCCTCAAGGGTATAACCGTAATTCATAGGCACAACGTAAGGCATATCGCCGTCTATCATACCGACGTGAACTATCTTGCCTCGGTCAAGGATTCCCTTTATCTCGTCTATATCTATTACTTCACGTTCTCTTTTTGTAATTCCTCTTTTCATATCGGCTCCTTATTTTACGATCAGATCGATCTTTTCCTTTACCTTTTTCGCTTCGTCGGCATCTATATAGCCCGCCTCGATAGTAAAGCTGAGCTTACCCTCTGCCTCCAGCACCTGAAGCTGACCCTTAGCCTTTGCGTTTTCATATCCCAGATGCTCGCCCGTTGCGGGAAGCACCATACCCATAGCATCCTCGTTTTTGGTTCTGGATATCCAGCGCACACCGTTGGTAAGGATATCTGCAGGGTGAGAAACGTAGCAAGCTCCCTTATCGGTCATCTGCATAGTGTATCCTCTGCCCTCTTCGTCGGGAATATACTTTATGCCAAAGCAGATCTCAGGGTCATAAACCTGACCTTCGCCGCCTACCTTGTTCATTATAGTGAAATTCTTTTCAAGCTTGTCGAAATAGCTATGAAGCTCGGGTGAGCCTTCGCTTCTGTAAAGCTTGATATGCTCATTGTCATACTTGGTGCTTGCCACAAGCTCTGCGTTTTCAAAAGGCTTAAAGTTGATATGGCAGAGATAGCTCCATTCAAGGGGATAAGCACGGAGGTTCTCGATAGTTATCTTGATCTTAAACACGCTTGAATCCTCGTAGAGCTTAAGCTCGGGCTTGAATTTATAATGACGGACAAAAGCGGTATTATGCTCAAGCTCACCGCCTAAAATAATATACTTACCTCCCTCATCCTCACCGCACTTGATATAAGCCTTATCATATATAGCGTTGGGGATCTCACCGTGGTGGGGATGGGTTGCATCAGGCGCACCGAAGGAGATGATACCGCAATGATAGAGAAAACCGCCGTAGTTTTCAAGATAGGTCATAGTGTTTTGAGGCTCCTTAACCTCGGTCTGCATAGAGATCTCCTCGTCGTCCACCTTAAAGTGCCATATCTGCTGACCCTTAAAGGGTGTGAAAATAAAGGAGCATTTTTCGTTCTTTACCTTAAGTGCCTCAACCCCCGACTCGTAGCGGAAAGCTTTTATCTTAAATTCACCGTGCTTTATAAGAGTTTTCTTATCATAGGTAAAAAAGTGTTTCTGTAAATTGAGTTTCATTTTAATTCTCCTTTATTTGTTTTACTGAATATAAGATAGACAAGCCCTTCAACTGCTGTAAAAAGAAAAATATTCAGCACCGGCATTATAAATACCGAAATTTTTGAATCAATAATATTAAAGGGATCTCGTGTAACAAAAAACCAATTATAGATCCTTTGATCACTGTTATAAATAAAATTTCCGATCACCGCCCAAAGGGTCATACAAGAAACCGTTATGATATCACGGTAAAAACATTTCCATTTGAAATTCTCTGCTTCAAAGCATAATACGAAGTAACAGTAAATACTCATAAAACCGTGAAAAGCAAGGGTCTGTATAACACGGTAAGACAGAGGCGACACTCCGTACCACATAACGCCTGCAGGATATATAAGATATACTAAATTTGAAACAAAGCCAAGAGCAGCAAAGCAGTTTTTGTATCTGCCGAGAAATTTGTTATACCTGCAGACAAAACACAGCACGCACATAGCGGTGCAAGCATGGAAGGGCAGCTTTTCGATATCTATCTCACCGTAAGCCAAAGGCATAAGAAAAAAGTCGGCAACGTACAACCCGAAGGAGATATTTATAAAAATGTCTGCGATCCTTTTCTTTTTTTCAAGGCTTTTGCCCTTCAAACATAACGTAAGTAAAACCAACAAGCCGATAAAGAAGCCAACGAACAGCAAATGCCAAATGCCAAAACAGGTAAAGACATTCCCACCTTTTTTATCAGACAGTAAACCACATAAAAAATCGTACACGGCATCTCCTTATTTGTGATAAAGATTAATTTAGGTTAAAGTAATAGTTTTATCTTCCTTCTTCGAACTTAACATTAGATGGATATTTGCTTTCGGTCATTTCCGATTTGACCTTTGCAATATGCTCTATGTCAACCCCGTATATATTTGCAATAGCCAAAGCATAGTAGATCACGTCATACAGCTCTTCATCCACGGTACCGATAATATCTGTACTGTTTTCTGCCTTAGAACCCTTTCGCATAGCACGGGAAAGCTCTCCGACTTCTTCGGATAATTTAAGAAAATAATCCTTCAAAAGTTCGGGATGATAGTCCTTTTCTTTGATATAGCTCTGTAAATATTTTATCGTTGTCTTGCCATCCATTCCTTATTTGCTCCGTTAAAACAGATATTATTTTTTCGCAATATCCGCTACCTTTACGTTTGCAGCCTTTTGCAGATATTCAAGCTTTGTCTTTATCTGACAGGCAACTCTGCCGCCCGAGAAAACTATCTTCTCCTTAGTTGCCGCTATCTCATCTATAAAAGTAGGAAACTGCTTTTTCATACCCAAGGGGGAGCAACCGCCGTGAATATAGCCTGTAAGGGGAAGCAGGGATTTTTGCGGTATCATTTCTACCCATTTTTCTCCGCTTGCTTTTGCCGCCTTTTTGAGATCAAGCTCACCCTTGGTAGGCACCATAAACACGTAGTTCTGTCCGCTTTTACCTACGCAGACAAGGGTCTTGTAGAGAGCGTCGGTGTCAACACCGCACCTCTCGGCAAGCTCGTCCGAGGATAATGTCATATTATCGTGATCCGAGTACTCGTATTCTGCCTTTATGCCGTCAAGCACTCGCATTGCGTTGGTTTTTTCGATTTTTTGCTTCATAGTTATCTCTTTTTAATAAATACGTTAAGCACAAGGGCAACGAATGTCAGTGCCAGCAGCATAACAAAGGTAGCGGTATATCCGCCCGTTGCTTCAAGCACCTTGCTTGATGCGGTAGCACCAAATGAACCTACCATAACGGTAAAGGTCATAAGCGCCATATTGTTTGAAAAATGCTTCATACCGAAGAATGTAGAGGTACACGCCGCAGTAATGGTAGGACAAGCACCGTATGAAATACCTGTAAGGCATACACCGACGATGCACAGAATAAGCGAGCTTGTGTTTACTGCAATGAGAGTAACCGCAGCTGCACAGATGGTAAAGATATTGGCATACAGCATAGTTTTGCGGCATCCTATAACGTCAAACACCGCACCTGTAATAATACGTCCAACACCGTTACAAACAGAGAGTACACCCACAAGAGATACAGCCAAAGTTTCCATATCGGCATCAACAAACAGCACCATATCCTTTGCGAAGCTAATAACAGAGCTGCCGACTGCTGCAAGGAAAGATATACAGAAAAACGCCATCCAGAAGGTAGGGCGGCAAAGCATCTGCTTTGAGGTAAGGTCCTCTGTAACCGCAGCGTCTGCCGTTTTTCTTTTGTTAACAGTAGGAAAAATAACATCCTCTCCCGGCTTTTTGAGTATCAATGCCGCAACCGTCAAAACCGCAAATATAGCGATACCCAAAACAATATACGTATTACGCCAACCGACAGAACTGTTGAACATCGCATCTGCAACATTGCCCAAAACAAGAGCAGAAGCACCAAATCCCATCATAAGACAGCCTGAGCAAAGACCCTTTTTATCAGGGAACCAAGCACTTACTGTTGCTATGACAACGTTGTATGCAATACCGATACCAATACCGGCAAGAACTCCGTATGTAAGATAGAGCATCACAACGGGGGCGTTATTTAAAAGTGCTGTCAGCACAAAGCCCGCCGCCGCAAAAGCTCCTGCGGTGATGATAGCGACCTTGTGTCCAAGGCGCTTGGATATCTGTGCACCCAAAAGCCCTCCGATACAGAAGAAGGTCATAGCCAGGGTGAAGTTAAGAGCAAGCTGGGATGTACTCCAGCCGAACTCTCCTGATAAGGGGGACTTTAATATAGACCATGCATACAGAACACCCGCAAACAGCATGGCAATAACGCCGACGGCCATATATGCCCAGCGTACAGATAATTTCTTATTCATTATAAAACTCCGAATTATGTATAATATATTTATATTGTACATTTTTCAATTAAAAAGTCAAGCAATAATTGTATTTATAACAGATTATCGATCCCTATCGGCTTTGGAAGATTTCTCAATGTATAGTAACCCCCCAACAACTAAAGCGATACGGAAATCACTGTGTATTATTTACCGACAATACATTTTAACGACGGCGGCTGTTGCCAAACAGGGAAAGTTTGTTTGAGTGCGACAGGATAAAGGGAGCAACAAAAAAGCCATCCTTGGGATGGCTTTTAACCTACATTTGTTTGAATTTTTTATAAGTAATACAGTTTACAAAATTATCATCATATCTTTTATAACTTCTAAAAATACCGTCATCCAATCCCTCATCACCAAGAGGTGTTCCCTTAACAACAAATATAGTATTTGAGATTTTGCCGTCAAACTTATAGATCGGAACTCTATTATATGTTCTTCCCGCAAGGCGAGGAAATAGGGGTAGTTGCTCCCAATAAACAGTTTTATCAATAAAATAAATAACAGTTTTCTTGTTAGCAACTTTTTTTGTAATGATAATTTTGTAGTCCTTATCATTATATTTTACGGAATATACGTCCACAAATTCAGTTTGTTTTATAAGTTCTTTGTTCAACTCAAACGCATCGAATAAATTCATTTACTATCCTCGTTATTAATAGGTATGATCTGTCTTGTTGACGGCATATCCCGCCATATCGTTCCGTCTGCAAGATAATATCTTCTATCTATAATTCCTTTTGTGGTATGATAATCAATAACAAATATATGTCCGATTTCGATTTTTATGGGAGGGTAATTATTATATGGTAACACATCATTGCAAACTTCATACTTCTCGAGTAAATCGACGGCATTTTGAAGCCTCCAAAACTCTCGTTTGGTGGCAAGATCTGACCAAAATGACATATCCTGCTCACCTAAATAATCTGCGGCATATTCTTTTCCGTTTATCGTCAACTTTTCTATCTTCAGCGCATCCATTACACCCTTTACGGATATTTGCCAAACCAAACGGGGAAATACGTTAAGCACAGCTTCACTATTATTCACCGAGCTAGGATTGAATCCGTGAAAAGCCTGAAATGCTCTCGCAAAAGAAACAGGAGAATCATATCCATATTTCAATGCAACGTCAATAACCTTAACATTTCCCCTTTTTAATTCCGCACCCGCAAGTGTTAATCTACGCTTTCTTATATAATCGGAAATATTTATATCAGCGATCAAAGAGAACATTCTACTAACATCATAGTATGAGCAGCAAGCGATTTTTTCTATTTTATCTGATTCGATTTCGTCAGTCAAATGGTTTTCGATATATTCTATTACTAAATTCAGTTTTTCAGCTATGTTTGCCATTCCAATGCCTCCTTTTATAATAAGTATATCATATCTAAAAATAAATTCGCAACTTTATCTGCAAGATATTGTTAATATAAATGTTGTTTTCCATATGGAAAATGCAATAGCCATCCTGATGGATGGCTTTTTGTTGTGTTATTTTCACCAAAAGTTAAATTCGGGTGAGTGTGATACTTAAAGGTATACCGTAAATTTTTTCTAAATGATTCTCTCGCAAAACTCTCTCACAACAGACTTGATGGAATGATCGATTCTTAGGTCACAAAACCGTTTAATATGCTCGGGAACCTCTTTATAAAACGCTTCTGCAATTCCGCCGGCAATACAAGCCTGTGTATCTGCGTCACCACCCAAAGAAACTGCGGCACGAACTGCACTTTCATAATCGTTAGATTCAAGAAATGCAATGATTGCAGGGGGGACACTGTAGGATGTTCTACTATCAAACACATGGTTTTCTTTGATAATGGAAAAAGGTATTGAAAGATCATATTTGAAGGTCTTTTCCAAAAAGTTTTTTATTCCTTCTTTGCTTTCATTCTTTCTCGCCAAAAAAACAGCCGACACCACCGCTTGTGCTCCTTTGATTGCTTCTCGGTGGTTGTGCGTTGGTATGCAACTGGCTTTTGCTTGCAATAGAGTTTGCTCCAGCGTTGAATAAGCATAGCCGATAGGAATAACACGCATAGAAGCTCCGTTGGCATAACTATGACCGTTTCTTGCATTAGGATTCCTCGCCCATTCTGCAAACATATTTCCGAAACCTGCACGGGGATGATATGAATAATACTGACGATATTGAGCGGCGTATTCCTTGGAGCGATTACGAATATCCCATCGGGTTATTTCCGACGGGTTGTTCAATATAGCTTTGCAAACTGCGGCTATCAGAACACTATCGTCAGTAAAGGAGCTATCTTTGTTAAATTCAAAATCATAATTTTTAGTGCAATGAACCTCATAGTAAGACCCAATCACATCACCATAAATTGCTCCGAACATCTTATCACCGCCTTTTGATTTATTATATCATAAAACCCTATACTTTTCAATGATTTCCAATCAACCCAACGACCCTTTCTCGTTGACACTAAGGCTCGTCCATCGCTCCATAAAGTCGCTCGGACTCACCAAGTGTCTGCCG
Source organism: Eubacteriales bacterium (assembly GCA_045578685.1). Lineage (GTDB taxonomy): Bacteria > Bacillota > Clostridia > Oscillospirales > CAG-272 > RGIG7300. The sequence continues at coordinate 789 of JAZNKU010000205.1, read as the reverse complement.
TGCAACCTGCTTTGCTGCATCCGCCCCCGGCGGCGCAAAGCAGTTCGCCAGTTAACAGCGGCGGTTGTTGCCAAACAGGGGCGTGGGTCGGGTTCAATGGGGGAAGAAGGCAACAAAAAAGACCATCGAATGATGGTCTTCTTTGTTGTCATTCGTGTCCGAAAAAGAACTGGGTAAAAACCTGATTTTCATTACATTAAATTCATATCTATTTTTCAATATCTTTTTCTTCGTGTTTACGAGAAATCAGTCGGCAAATTAAAGGAACTATATTCCAAAACAACACCCAAAGTATAAAGAGCACAATAATTGTTGTTTCGCCTTGTAAATTAAAAGGTAAAATATGAAGCACTATAATCAACAAAGAATTATAGGTGGAAAACAGAAATTTCAGTTTCTCATCCACAATTGTTTTACTATACCTTATGCAGTAAATTGGTAATGCAAGTATAAGCCATGCAAGTGTAAACAATACCACCCAAGCCGCAGGCGCATAACTTCCGTGTGGAAAAGAAATTAACTTGGTAAGCAAGAGCATAAAAGATGGATAAAGAATTAAAAAAATCGCACAAAAAGCAATTGGATAAATATATTTTTTAATTTTCTTCATAAAACCGTCCCCCTTTATGTGTATTATAGCATAAAAGCGGCGAGAAATCAATGCGAAGCATTGTATCTCATCAATTCCGTGAGGCATTGCATATCATCAACTTCGTAAAAAGTTGTATATCATCAAGCCAACAGGCTTGGATAAAAAAACACTCGTTCAAGAGAACGAGTGTTTTTTGG
>JAZNKU010000204.1:0-3354 GCA_045578685.1 Eubacteriales bacterium | reverse complement strand
GAGCATAAGGCAGTTATTATGCCCGGCTATACTCATCTTCAGAGAGCACAGCCCGTTACCTTCGGTCATCATATGATGGCGTATGCAATGATGTTCAGCCGTGATATAAAGAGATTGCAGAATGCAAAGGCTCTTATGAACACTTCACCTCTCGGCTCCTGCGCCCTTGCAGGCACTACCTACGACACAGACCGCGACATGGTAGCAGCCGAGCTTGGCTTTGACGGCGTTGCTCTCAACAGCCTTGACGGTGTAAGCGACCGTGACTACTGTGTTGAGCTTACCTCCTGTTTTGCAATTATTATGATGCATCTCTCCCGCCTCTGCGAGGAGATAATCATGTGGTCAAGCTGGGAGTTTAAGTTCATCGACCTTGATGACAGCTATTCTACAGGCTCGTCTATTATGCCCCAGAAGAAGAATCCTGATATGGCAGAGCTTATAAGAGGTAAGACAGGCAGAGTATACGGTGACCTTATGGGTATACTCACCGTGCTTAAGGGTATTCCCCTTGCATACAACAAGGATATGCAGGAGGACAAGGAGGGAATATTCGATGCGGTAGAGACAGTTTCCGCTTGTCTTTCCATTGCTACCCCCATGCTTGCAACAATGAAGGTAAATAAAGAAAATATGTACCGTGCAGCAGGCGGCGGATTTATAAACGCCACCGACTGTGCCGACTATCTGGTAAAGAAGGGAATGCCCTTCCGTACCGCATATAAGATCGTAGGTCAGAGCGTTGCTATGTGTATCGAGAACCGTACCACACTTGAAGAGCTTCCCCTTGAAAAATACAAGGAGATGAGCGAGCTCTTTGAGGAGGATATCTACGAGGCAATAAACCTTGAGACCTGTGTAAACAAGCGTATCTCCAAGGGCGGTACCTGCGTAGCATCGGTTGAAGCACAGATAGAATATATCGAGAATTTCCTCAAATAAAGAATTGACCCGATGGAACATTCCATCGGGTTATCTTTTTAGTAATAATAATAGGTTTCTGATGCTACAAGTACAATTATAAGCAGTATGTACAGAGTGAAGAAGGCTGTAAGGGCAATGCCTGCAATAAGACCGCCTTTGCCAAGGCCTTTTCCTACAGTAACACGGGCTGTGCTTGTACCTATAAGACGGATATATTCGTTAGCCTTGTTCATTGCTATCGCACCGAATATAATGCCTAAAAAGCTTATTATACCGGTCAATGCAAAGGACAGAGCAAGGATACCGTAGGTAAGCACCGAATTCTGCTTTTCTGTCGCTTGCGCTTCGCTTACCGAAGCCTGATACTGTGTCTGCACAGAGGGCACAACGGTAGGCGTTACGTTGCATACCGGAGCGGGATCAGCTACGGGAGCTTCGTTTATAACAGGCTCTTCGGTTACAACAGGATCTGCCGGTTGAGTTACGTCTTCAACAGGCTTGCCGCAGGAGCTGCAAAATTTTGCATCCTCTCTCAGTTGATTTCCGCAATATCTGCAAAACATATTAAACACCTCTCTATTGTTATTATCGGTTTTATTATACATCAGAAGTGAAGTTTAGTCAAGGTTAGATGATTGCATAGAAAAATTATCTGCCAATGTGCAATAATCACTGCAACACTTGTGCAACACTTCTCTTGTTTTTGTTGGTGAAGAAAGGAGAGATTCGCTCGAGACACGCACTCGCCCGCCGCAACCCTCCCCCGGAGGCTTGCTAAAACGTAAACGTTTTACGGGCTTTTCGAATCTTCCAAATTGTTGCCGCCAACGAAAAAAGGACACCTTTTGGTGTCCTTTTTCGTTGGCGGAGAAGGAGAGATTCGAACTCTCGAACGGCTTATGACCGTTACACGATTTCCAATCGTGCGCGCTCGACCAGCTACGCGACTTCTCCATATACTGCTTCGGTCAGCTGACAGACCTTGCAGAGTTATTTAAATGGGTAACCGCTTGACACGGTTACCCGATTATTATACCACGATTTTGGGATTTGTCAATACCTTTTTTAATTATTTTTCAATAGTTACTACAGAAGATATATTTTTTCTCTTTATCGCAGTGATTATGGAGGGTAATATCTTCATAAAGGTCTTGTTATTATAGGCAAGGGAACCGTGAGTCATACGTCTTGCACAGGAGAAAAGTATCTCCTCTCTTTCTTCGTCGTTGAGAGGTCCGAGCAGGCTCTGGGCGAGCTTGCAGTCACGGTCGGTCAGCTTAAGTGTACCGTATTCCTTCTTCAGGTAATCGCAAAAAAGGGCGTTGGCATAGATCACCGTATAGATATTGAATACGGCTACTTCCTCATCCTTATCCTTGTTACGGCAGTGATTGGCGATAAGCCATTCGACATCCTCGACATTGTATTCGCGGCAGAAGGTGTTTTCATAAAAAAGGTTGAGCAGATAGCTTTTCAGACCCATATATCCGTGGAGCATGGAATGCTCGCAGAGAGGGTACTGGATCTCTAAGAGAGCACTGTCTTCCTTTTCGATACGCTTTATAGCCGCCATAAGATCACGGTCAAGAGCATCATTGTATACCTTGTTCTGTGTGGTGAGTCTTATTTTTTTGTTCTTTACGAGGAGCCCCATCATGTCCATAAGATGCATCTTCATGGACTTGACGCGATTTTGAGAGTTTTTTTCGATTGCCATACCTGTTGAAATTACGTTGTTGTCCTTGACAACTGAGTTAAATGATGTTATAATCCTAATTAAGTTAATTATATCACGATTTTTTTTCAGTGTCAAGAAAAATTCGTTAGTTTTTTATCTAATTAACATAGGGACATGTCTGTTTCCCACACTCCTGCAAGAGATCGGTGTCATAGGCTGTAAGCACCGTCAGAGAGAGGAAGCGGGTACCACCCGAAATTAAATTGCATAGGATTTCAATGAGTAAAACACTCGGGTGGAACCGTGCGGATGATTTTGTAATCTTTATCCTCACCCCGAAGGCAGATGCCTTTGGGGTGATTTTTTTCATACGGAGGAAAAAACAATGACAGCTTATGATTTTTTAAGAGAAAAGGAGCTTATCACAAGAGAAGTGATAGCTGCAGAGGTCAACGGAAGTGTAGTTGACCTCACAACAGAGATTGCAGAGGGTGACTCTGTAAATCCCGTTACCTTTGAAAGCATCGAAGGTAAGAAGGTGTTCTGGCACACAGCCAGCCACGTGCTTGCACAGGCAGTTAAGAGACTTTATCCCGAGGCAAAGCTTGCCATCGGTCCTGCCGTTGACAACGGCTTCTACTACGATATTGATTCCGAGATCCAGTTCACTCCCGAGCATCTTACCAAGATCGAGGCGGAGATGAAGAAGATCGTTAAGGAAAACTTAAAGATCGAAAAGAGCGTTATGCCCC
>JAZNKU010000203.1:0-2849 GCA_045578685.1 Eubacteriales bacterium | reverse complement strand
CCCAGTCAAATATGAATGCCAACGAGGTCATTGCCAACCGAGGAAATGAGATCGCCGGCAAAAAGCTCTTACATCCCAATGACGATATCAATATGAGCCAGAGCTCCAACGATACCTTCCCCGCAGCTATGCACATCGCTGCAAAGATCGTTATCGAGGACAAGGTGTTCCCCGCAATCGACCTTCTCGTTGCAACCCTTAAGAGACTTGAAGCAGAGAACGACGACATAGTTAAGAGCGGAAGAACTCACCTTCAGGATGCAACCCCCATCAAGTTCAGTCAGGAGATCAGCGGCTGGAGATCCAGCCTTGAAAAAGACGTAGAGCTTATCGAGCGCTCTATTGAGCCCCTTCGCGAGCTTGCGCTCGGCGGTACTGCGGTAGGAACGGGACTCAACGCGCCCAAGGGCTTTGACGTTGGCGTTGCTCAAGAGGTTTCCAACATCACAGGTAAGAAGTTTGTTACCGCATCCAATAAATTCCACGCTCTTACCTCTAAGGACGAGCTTGTATTCGCTCACGGTGCAATAAAGGCACTTGCTTGCGATATGATGAAGATAGCAAACGATATCCGTTGGCTCGCATCCGGTCCTCGCGACGGTCTTGGTGAGATATTCATTCCCGAGAACGAGCCCGGCTCATCTATAATGCCCGGTAAGGTTAACCCCACACAGTGCGAGGCAGTTACTATGGTAGCAGTTCAGGTTATGGGTAACGACGTTGCAGTGAGCATGGCGGCATCTCAGGGTAACTTTGAGCTTAACGTGTTTATGCCTGTTTGCATCTACAACTTCCTTCAGTCTGCAAGACTTCTTGCTGAGGCAATCGTGTCGTTCAATAAGAACTGTGCTGTTGGAATCAAGGCAAACCGTGAGAAGATGCATCATAATCTGCACAATTCTCTTATGCTCGTAACTGCTCTTAATCCCTATATCGGTTATGAAAACGCAGCAAAGACCGCAAAGAAGGCATTTAAGGATAACATTTCTCTCAAGGAAGCTTGCGTTGAGCTTGGTTTCTTGACAGCTGAAAAATTCGATGAGGTCTTCCATCCCGAACAGATGGTATAAATCGGAGGTAATTAAATGAAGGTTAGTTATTTCCCCGGGTGCACACTAAAGAACAAGGCCAAGGATCTTGATCTGTACGCATACAGATCTGCAAAGGCTCTCGGTGTGACTCTGGAGGAAATTGAAGATTGGCAGTGCTGCGGCGGTGTGTTCACTACCGCGCAAAACGAGGTGGCAACGAAGCTCTCGTCCGTTCGCGCTCTTAAGTACGCAAATGACAGAAATCAGCCCCTTGTAACTGTTTGCTCCGCCTGCCATAACGTAATAAAGCAAACAAATCACGCTATGCAGACAAACAAAGCCTTTTGTGATAAGGTCAATCGCTATATGGCAGAAAACGGCGAGTATCACGGCGAAGCACAGGTTTACCATTATCTTGAAATGCTTCGCGACCTCGTTGGCTTTGACAAGGTAAAGGAAACGGTTGTAAATAGCCTTAAGGGAAAAAAGATCGCGGCGTATTACGGCTGTCTTCTTTTGAGACCGAATAAGGTAATGCGTATGGACGATCCGGAAAATCCTACTATAATGGAGGATCTTATCCGCGCGCTTGGCGCAGAGGCGGTAGTCTACGCAAGAAGAAACGAGTGCTGCGGCGGATATATTTCGGTTGAAAGTCCCGACAGCGCAAAAAGAAACTCAAATGCCATTATTGAAAACGCTAAGGCGGCAGGCGCAGAGATGATCATTACTGCTTGTCCCCTTTGTAAGTATAATCTCGAAAAAAACGGCGCGGATATTCCCGTTGTTTATTTCACCGAGCTTTTAGCTGAGGCTCTTGGTGTGAAGGAGGATACAGATGGAAAATAATAAGTATCTCCGTGAAGAAATTATAAGAATGAGCGGTGTTAACACAAGCAAGTGTATGAAGTGCGGAAAGTGCTCCGCAACTTGCCCTGCTTACGATGAAATGGAGTATCATCCTCATCAGTTCGTAGGTATGGTTGAGACAGGCGATATTGAGCCTCTTTTGAAATCCGAGTCTCTCTATAAGTGCCTCTCGTGCTTTGCTTGCGTTGAAAGATGCCCCAGAGGCGTCGAGCCCGCAAAGGTCGTTGAGGCGGTTCGACTCACCGCAATAAGACGCCAAGGCGCAAACCGTATGACTGCAAACGACGTACCTAAGATGGTTGAAGAGGATACGCCGCAGCAGCTTCTCGTAAGCGCTTTCAGAAAATACACAAAGTAAGAAAGGAAAAGACAAATGCAAAGAGTTGGTGTTTTTGTATGTTGGTGCGGAAGCAATATCGCAGGCACGGTTGACGTGCAGGCTGTATCCGAGGCTCTCAAAAATGAGCCCGGCGTAGTCTTTTCCACCAATTATCAGTATATGTGCTCTCAGGCAGGTCAGGATATGATCAAGGACGCCGTTAAGGAGCACAATCTTACGGGAATCGTAGTATGCTCATGCTCTCCCAGAATGCACGAGGCTACCTTCCGTAAAACCGCGGCTGCGGCAGGGCTCAATCCTTATATGGTTGAGATCGCCAATATCCGCGAGCAGTGCTCTTGGGTACATAAGGATATATTGACAGGTACCGAAAAGGCAATCATTCTCGGCAAAGCGGCTGTTGCAAAGGTTAACCTTAACGCACCCCTTACTCCCGGTGAATCTCCCGTTACCAAGCGCGCGCTCGTTATCGGCGGCGGTATCGCAGGTATTCAGACAGCCCTTGATATTGCCGACGCGGGATTCCCCGTGGATATCGTGGAAAAGCAGCCTACCATCGGCGGTAAGATGGCTCAGCTTGACAAGACCTTCCCGACACTTGACTGTGC
>JAZNKU010000202.1:0-2751 GCA_045578685.1 Eubacteriales bacterium | reverse complement strand
ACGAAGAAGCATATTGCCTACATTGGTGTTGGGCTGACCTGATATATCCTGTATATCTCCTGCATCGGCAACAGCTTTCATTATGCGCTGTGCACCTTCGTCGAGATTTATTTTATATTCCTTGTCGGACTTAATATATATCTCACCCGCAGGGAGTACATTTTCTTTGACATTACCCGAAGGAGTCTTGATGACAACTGCACTGCGCTTACCTATAAGGCTCTTGGCAATGGGTGTAACACTTTTGGTCTGTTCTGCATCAAGTCCGAGAAGTGTAGCTATGCCGTAAGGATTGGAAAGCATGCGGATAGACTGTCCTTCCAATGCAACTTCTATAGCTGCCATTTCTCCGTCGGGAACTTTTTCTATATATTTTACTTCGTCTATTATAGGTATCTTCTTATTGAGACGGTTGTACACAAGAACAGCCTCGTCTGCCTGAAGGATAATACCTACTATATTAAGAATATCGCCGATACGATTTATTGCCATTGCAACATCCTCATAGGAATAGGCGGCAGATACAACAAGTATATACGGTGTATTCTCTTTTGCATTTCCAAGATTGGCTAAGCTTATAAGCTCACCCACAGCCTGACCTGCACCTGCAGGTGTGGAGGGGTTATGTCCAATCATTGACGAATCTGTAATAACAGTTTCGGTGAGAGTTTCCATGGCGGTATCGCCTATAACGGGTGCGGCTTCGTTCAAACGGATAAGAGAAAGGTCGGAAATATCCTTGCCCATCTTTGAGAGAGCTTCTTTAAGAGCTGCTTTTATTCCATGAACATTAACAACAGTACCTTTGGTTCCTGTTGTTGGGCATGAAGAACTAGCCGGAAAGCTGATGTTACCGTTAACATCAAGCTCGCCGACGCAAACTTCTGTTGTTGAATTGCCAATATCCACACCAGCAATTAGTCTCAAAGCAATACTCCTCTTTTCTCATACACCTGTACAGCTTCTAAAACGAGCTTTGCACAGTTGTACGCACTGTATTTGTCCGCAAGTTCCTGAGCCATAGCTACAAGCTCGGCTTTGGTGGAACGATTGGGTCTTAATTTATCGTACATCTTTAATATAACATCATCGGGAACGTCCACGAGTTCTGCGGCACGCTCAAAATTGAGCTCCATAGGGTCGTTGCCTGCTTCTTTGGCAATCTGTCCCTGTGCTCTTAAAGTCTCCTTGGATATCTTGATATCATCGGAGCTTATGTGGTTTTTCATAACTTCGCTAAGGGTAATATCTTGAAGGCGTTTGCCGGTTTTGGAAGATATCTTGTCCTTTTCGTATTCACCTAAGGGGTAACGCATTTATCTTCCCTCCCATTCTATAATTCCGAGTGCAGGGTCAAGCTGCTCTGTTTCTGCAATGTGCATGATTGCTGCCTTTACCTGATACTTGGGTCTTGTCATAGGGTCGTTTGTACACGGAATCGGTACAACCTGTTCTCCCTTTACATACTTTGCGGCATTCTGGCCTATCTTACGGTATGTATCGAGGTCCATAAGAGGAGCCTGAGGGAATAACTCAAGGTTGGAAAGCGGATACAAATCCTTCTGATGGATAACTGTAGTACCCTTGGACTGTATACCTATACCGATGCCCGAACCCGAAATCTTTGCAGCTTCAAGTGCCATAAAGCATACATCGGATGTATCTAAAATCTTAACAACTCTGGGTACCATACCCTCTTCTTCTATACCTGCTTTTACATTCTTTATAACATCTTCGAGAGGAATACCGTTTATTGTTCTTTTGATTTCTCTCTGGAATGCGGCACCTACGCCTATTACAACCTCTTTGGGGTCTGTGCCCTGTCTGGCCTTGGGATAGTCGGCATATGAGGTTTTCTTTTCGTTTATACGTTCTTTACCTGCAAGAGAATTTCCGCCTGCTGTATTTGCAGGTGTGCCGTCTAACTGACGAACAACCTCTTCGGTAATCTGTCTTATTAATTCTTCACTAAACTGCATGGTAACCTCACCTCCTATATATCCTTGGGATCGATGATGTGGGGAATGTTTTTGATTTCTTCCCAACGTTCACCCTCTACGCGGTAACCTGTACCGGGGCCCATATAATCGTTCGGAGTGTTAACTCCGGAAAGTACGTTGAAGTTTTTGTCAAGGATGGCTGCTGTCTGCATATAGTCACCAACCACTCTCTGCTTAAGCATACTAAGTACGCTTTCGGCAACATCTTCGTAGCCTGTTTCGGCAAGAGCCTTAACTATATCTACACCTGTGATATGACGCTTTAACACATCTTCGGCAGACATAAGGTCTGCGGTAACATCACGAGGGAGTGTATCCTTACTGCCGTGAGCGTATGTTACAGCTTCTACCTGCTCATCGGAGATAGGTGTTAATCCGAGCTGTTTAAATACAGCCTGTACAGCCTTACCAGCTTTGTTTCTTACGAATATAACCTGTTCTTCGGTGACGGGTCTGAGACCACCGTCTACCTGCATATCACGCTGAAGAACATTGTAATCATCAAAATCTTCGGCATCGAAGTTTGAACCTGCAAACATGTTATCGTAGTTAGCTTCTGCCGCATAACCGGAGAAGATAAAGTCTGTACCGGGGAGGAACTGAAGCATTGTTCTTGCAGTTCTTCTCATATCGGAATTGGAGAAGCTCTGGTCGTTGGAAGATGCACATTCAAGGCCCAAGAGTGCTGCAACGAGGTTTTCGCTCATTACTTCGCGGATACCTCCGGGAACTGAACCGGGGATACCGATAC
>JAZNKU010000201.1:0-11220 GCA_045578685.1 Eubacteriales bacterium | reverse complement strand
AGTTTTTTCTCAATACCTGTCACAAAGCAAATGTTGCCATAAATAATAAGATGCTTGACAAGAAGGTATCAGGAATGGGCACTACCGTGGCATCTGTATATCTTCATCAGGATAATGCGGTTGCCTGTAATGTGGGTGATAGTAAAGTGTTCCGTATCAGAGAAGCACAAATGATTATGATATCCGAGGATCATACGGATGCCAATATTATTGCTGCTATGGGGATCGAGAAGAAGCCGGTGCTTTTGCAGTATCTTGGTATACCCGATACAGAGATGGCGCTTGAACCCTTCGTATCAAGAGGTGACCTCAAGAGTGGTGACTGTTATGTTATTGCAACTGACGGAATAACAGACAGTATTTCTAACAGTAGATTGTATGATATTATAACTTCAAATGTCGGTGAAGCCGCTATACAGCAGATTCTGAAAGAGATTATAGCTAATGGACCATCCGATAATTCAACAGTGATACTAATAAAGATACTTTAAAAGGAGAAATGAGTAATGGCGTTTGAGATAGATCAGGATCTTGTTCTTAGGATAAAAAAGATCGTTACTGAGGAGCTTCCGCTCAGTCAGCTTAACAACGAACAGCTTACCGCTGAGATAGAAACTATAGTTGAGGAGCAGACTCGTTATCAGTATTTTCCTATACAGGCACGTGTTAATCTTGTTCAGCAGGTATATAGCTCTATAAGAGGTTTCGGTATACTTGATTCTATCATCAGTGATGATACGATAACCGAGGTTATGATAAACGGTCCGGAAAATATATTTATAGAAAAAAGCGGTAAGCTTACAAAATTAAATGCCGTTTTCGAAAGTCAAAAGCGTCTTGAGGATGTAATCCAGCGTATAGTTGGTATGGCCGGAAGAGAGGTAAATCAGGCAAATCCCATCTGTGATACACATCTACCTGACGGTTCCCGTGTAAATGTGGTTCTTCCGCCCATATCACTGTGCGGTCCTATCCTGACCATACGTAAGTTTTCAAAAACTCCCATGACGATTGAAAAGCTTATTGAATATGGATCTATTACAAAAGAGATAGCAGATAAGCTTGAGGTACTTGTAAGAGCCAAATACAATATTTTTATCAGCGGAGGTACCGGCTCCGGTAAGACAACATTCCTGAATGCGTTATCAAATTACATACCCAAGGATGAGCGTGTAATAACCATAGAGGATTCAGCCGAGCTTCAGATAAAAGGAGTAGATAACCTTGTAAGTCTTGAAACAAGAAATGCAAATGCCTCCGGTGCCGGTGAAATAACAATCAGAGATCTTATTAAATCATCACTTCGTATGAGACCGGAAAGAATTGTCGTAGGAGAGGTGCGTGGCGGCGAGGCTCTTGATATGCTGCAGGCTATGAATACCGGTCATGACGGCTCGCTGTCCACAGGTCATGCCAATTCTACCGATGATATGCTCAGCCGACTTGAAACAATGGTGCTTCAGGGTGCTTCAGGACTTCCTCTTGAGGCTATCAGACAACAGATAGGATCGGCAATAGATATTATCATACATCTTTCGCGTCTCAGGGATAAATCGAGAAAAACTATGGAGATATGCGAGGTTGTAGGCTGCAAGGACGGCAGGATACAGCTCAATCCTCTTTATGTTTTCCGCGAGGATGAGAATTCAACACTTGAGAAGGTTTCCGGATCATTGGTACGCACGGAAAATAAGCTTGTTAATGATTTCAAGCTTAAACTTTCAGGAATCAAAGTGGAAATATAACGGATTGAATTATTGACAAAAAAGTCATTAAATCCTCTTTTTTACAAAAAAAGGTCTTTTTTTGACGTATAAAATATGTACAAATTATAAAGTATTATAATATTTTTTAATAACAATTATATTGTAAGGAGCAGGGTATATGAAAATAAAGCTTGCAATGCTTGAAAGCGATCCCGGGTATCTTCGCCGTGTGGTTACTATGTTTAACAGTAAATATGCCAATGAAGTAGAGGTATATTCATTTACAGATCTCGATGCGGCTATGGCAGGGGTCGAAGAAAAAAAGATAGATGTTTTTTTAGCCAGTGATGCTTTCAAGATAGATTTTAACCGTATTCCCGTAAGATGCGGATTTGCGTATTTAGTAGATAATCTTGATATTGACAGTGTTGATAGTCATAAAGCTATATGTAAGTTCCAAAAGGGTGAGATATTATACAAACAGATATTGAGTATCTATTCCGAGCATATCCCTAACATAACGGGTATGATGGGTAACGAGAACAGTTCAATGAAGATAATTGCATTTACCTCCCCCTGTGGCGGTGTGGGCACCTCTACTGCTGCGGCAGGTTGTGCGATAGCATTGGCAAATATGGGCTTTCGTGTGCTTTATCTTAACGCTGAGATATACGGAGATGCAGATATGTTTTTCTCCTGCGATGGTCAGTTTGATTTCAGTGACGTCATATACGCTGTAAAGAGCAACAAAACAAATCGTGCTATTAAACTCCAAAGCACGGTTAAGCAGGATCAGACGGGAGTATTTTACTATTCTTCGGTCAAGGTTCCTCTTGATATGATGGAGATGGGAGTGGAGGATTACATTACTCTCCGTTCTGAGCTTATTGCATTGGGTGATTATGACTATGTAGTAACCGATATGGATTTTCCGTGCAATCAGAAGCAGTACAAGCTGCTTGAACAATGTAATTCCATCGTTGTTGTTTCTGATTGTACTGACAGTTCCGAGGCTAAGATCAATAAGATGCTTCGTGGTATCGAAATTATGGATGCACAGTCAGAGTTTGCACTCTTTCCTCGTATGTGGATGTTAAGAAATAAGGTTGCAGCTAACCTTATGAGTAAAAACGATATCCGTGCTCTGGGTTCATTTCCGATATATCAGACCGTATCTCCGGCTCAAATGGCAAGACAGCTGTCGTTGTCAAATATTTACGGTCAGCTTATGTAAATTGAGAGGTAAGCATTAAGATGAAAAAGAACAACGCAGTTAAAATTCCATCATATGAAGTGTCGGCAACCAACCGACAGATGATAAATTACCGTGTTTACCGTATGACTGCAAACGAAAAACTTTTGTATTTTATATTAGCGTTCGTGGTTGGTGCAGCTGTCGGATATCTGTTTTACGGTGGTATCGGAAAGGATGTATACGGTAATCCTACAACCATAACCTATATACTTGACGCGGTTATAATGGTTCTGGTGGGAATTGCAGCGGGCAAGTTATTTCTTCCTATACGGAGAGATCAAATTATAGCGGCGAGAAAAAAGAGGCTCAGAACACAATTTATTGACCTTCTCGATTCACTTTCTTCCTCTATATCTTCGGGTAAGAACGTTCCCGATGCTTTTGTCGCAGCCCGTGAGGATCTGCTGGTGCAGTATCAGCCCGATTCCTATATAGTTCAGGAAGTAGACAATATCATCAGCGGTATCAAGAACAATGTTGATGTAGGCAGTATGCTTCTGAATTTTGGTGAAAGAAGCGGTATTAAGGATATCAGAACCTTTGGCAGAGTGTTTGAGACAGCATATGCTAAGGGTGCTAATCTTAAGGATGTTGTTCGTAACTGTCATCTGATACTCAGTAACAAGTGTACCATAGAGGGTGATATTGAAACTAAGGTAGCTTCCAATAAAAACGAGCAGAGCATTATGCTCATAATGCCGATCATACTTGTAGGTATGCTCAAGATGTCCGGTGGAGATTTTGCAACAAACTTCACAACTCCCGCGGGTATTTTATGTACAACTATCGCCATAGGAATGTTCGTTGCATCATATCTCATAGGCAGAAAGATTCTCAATATAGAGGTGTAATATATGATTATTAATATTATATTTTTGGCATTATCTCTTTTGATCGGTTTGTCCTTTGTGATACTGCTGCTTCTATCCGGAAAATATGATGAGTATATCACTCCTCTTGACAAAAAGGAATTCATGCTTCCCGAGGTGTATGGAGTGGGCTTTGTGCTTCTTGACATGTTTAAATTCCAGTACAAGACCAGAGAGGCAAACCTGTTAAGAGAAAATGTTGCGGTCCTTTACGGAGAGCGTTACGCAGACTATTATCTCAGGGTTCTCTATGCACAGAGAATAAGTCTTACATATATGTGCTTTGCATTTGCATGTGCAATCTCCGCTATGGCAGAGGGTACGGACAAGTTTATTCTGCTTGGAATATTTACCGTACTGTGCGGTGTGCTTTTCTATTATTTCTCTACACAGCCTGCTTCCAAGGTAAAGAACAGAAGCGTTAAATTTATGGACGAGTTTCCCAATGCAGTTTCTACCATCGCATTGTTAGTAAATTCAGGTATGATTCTGCGTGAAGCATGGAGAGAGGTTTCTATGTCTGAGGAGACCGAGCTTTATCTTGAAATGCGCAAGGTAAACGATGATATCGACAACGGCATGGCAGAGGTTGATGCACTTTACAAGTTCGGTACAAGGTGTGTTACACCTGAGATTAAAAAATTTACAGCATTTATTGTGCAGGGTCTCGAGAAGGGAAGCCGTGATCTGGCTATAGCACTCAGAAACCAGACGGACGAGCTCTGGGAACTGAAAAAGCAGAACACCATTAAGCGAGGCGAACTTGCGTCAGGTAAGCTTATGATTCCCTTGATGATAATGTTCTTCGGCATACTTATAATGGTCATTGGACCTATTATGACAAACTTAGGTTTATAAGAGTAAGCTCTTATTAAATACAAAAATATTTTATTGGAGGTATAAAACAATGTCCAAACTTTCTACTATGCTTTACTTAAAGGCACTTTCTGCAAAGGAAAAGCTCGGCAAGGCTATCAAGAGTGAGCGCGGTGACACCAATATTATCGCACTTGTACTTATTCTTGCGGTTGTAATTGCACTCGTTGTTATTTTCAGAAAGTACTTGGGTCAGCTCTTTGAAACAATCTGGGGCAAGATGACCGGCGACGTATCTGAAGCACTTAAGTAAGTTATTAAAGGGTTTGCTGTTGCGTTTTATGACGCAACAGCAGATCAAAGCTTTAGGAGTAATCCATGATCTATCTTATATTTACAGTTATTGCGATACTGACTACCACTGTAGTAGGAATTTTAGCCGCACGCATGGGTGTTGCGGATATAGGCGGGCTTTACAAGCCTTGTAAGGAAGAAATTACACCTTTTAATGGAAAAAAACTGATTGTGCTAACACTGATCTGTCTTGTCTGTGCGCTGGGCATACAGATTTCATTATATATTAATACATCCGTTATTAACTTCATCAAGCTTTACGGTATGTTCGTAATCGTATTCAGCGCAGGAGTGATAGATGCCAAGCGTAGAATAATACCCAATTTTCTTATAATCTTCGGCTTGGTGTTCAGATTGGGCATATATGTATATGAGTTCATATCAAAGGCAGATATGAAAGCTATACTTATAAACGATATGATAGGCTTCGGTATCGGATTCGTGCTGTTGGCTATAGTTTCGATTTTGTCACGCGGCTCCCTTGGCTTTGGCGATGTTAAACTGTTCGGAATAATAGGTATGACATGCGGTTCCTTTGGTACATATACCACCCTGCTGTTAAGTCTGATTATTTCGGTCGTTTATGCATTAATTAAGCTTCTCACCAAAAAAATGAGCCGTAAGGACTCCTTTCCTTTCGGTCCCTGTATAGCTGTAGGCTATATATTAACACTTCTTTTAACAAGTTATTAAGAACGGAGAACTGATGAAATGAAGAGCAATAAGATACTGATAATAATCGCTATTATACTACTTAATGTTTTGGTTGTATATACCATAGGGCAATCCTTTATGGGTAAGGAAAGCGAATATGATATAGCTCTCAGAGAGGCAAGAACTTATGCCGAGGGAAATCTTTTTGGCAAGTCAATCGTTTCGTATAAAGATGCCAAGTTTCTTTCCGACAGCGCTGAGCTTCGCCTTGAGATGCTTGATGTGTATGACAAGGGTCTTGAGTCCGGTGAATTCGACAGTCCTCACGAGATTTATTCCGAGGTTACCAATACCGTATCCGAGTTCCCCAAGGAGGCGGCAATATATGAAAAGGCTTGTGATATATTCATTAAGTATGGTAATTATCAAAAGTGTGCCGAGATTCTTATGCAGGCGCACGATCTCAGCGTAACCTCCGACAAAATAGAGGAAGCGCGTTCTCTCGTCAGATATCAGTACAATAAGTTCTTCGGCATGTATACCGATATTTTGCCTCAGAATGACGGAATGTATACTGCGATGTCGGATGAAGCATATTGCTTCCTCGATAACGAGGCAGCTCCCGATCTTGAGGGTGCGTATACCTTTGCGAGCTCCTTCTCGGAGGGCTATGCGTTCGTCAGATCCACTGATACGGAGGGCAATCCCATCAGCTTTATCATCGACAAGGAAGGTCAGCGTCAGGTTTATATGAACGAGGTAGAATCTTCCTCCGGTGTAGGTATGGCAAAGGATTCCGAGGGTGAAAGTGTTCTTCTTCTTTCCTGTAAGGTTGGAGATAAGTATAAATATTACGGTATAGACGGTAAGGAGGTTTTCGGTGACTATATCTTTGCCGGCAGATTCAGAAATAACATTGCAGCTGTAATGGAAAAAGAAGGCGAATGGAAGCTCATCGACGGTACGGGTAAGGTAATAACCAAGAAGACCTTTACTGATGTAGTACTTAACGAGCTTGATGAATGCGCTCCCAAGGGTCTTATCTTCGCAAAGGACGGAGAAAAATATCATCTTTATAACCACAAGGCTGAGCAGATAGGCGATCTCTCCTGCGACGGTGCAAAGGCGTTTGTAGACGATTACGCAGCTATCAAGTCAGGTGATGTATGGGGTTATGTGGATGCAGAGGGCAAGACTGTGATAGAGCCTCAGTACGAGGACGCCAAGTCCTTCTCCAATAAGATGGCAGGCGTTATGGTAGGCGGTGTATGGCAGTTTATCAGTCCTGATAATCAGGTTGTTATTGATGATGTTTACGAGGATGTCGGATATCTTAGCAATGAAGGAATTGTCTTTGTGAAGAATGAGGGGAATTGGTCTTATCTTAAAATGTATTATACCGAGGGTTAAAATAATATGGAAAGGTTGAAAAAAAGCAGTCAACAAGGTGTGTTGGTTGTAGAAGCCTCCATCATTGTAACGATAGTTATGATAATAATTACTGTAATGCTGTATCTAGGTCTGATAATGTATCACCAGACTATGATAACCGCTATGGCAAATAGAACCGCTACCGACATAGCTCAGGTATACAGTAATAATTTGAAGGATCCCTTTACAGGATATGTAGATCCGGACAGAGTATATAAGTCCGTAACATATTCCAATATGAAGGATGATGCGTATCTGCAGGTAATGGATGAAAAGGCATCTGTACTTGCTCGTTACAGACTGCGATCGGCAAGGCTTTTGGCGGACAAAAGCACCGAGGTTGAGGTGGATATCGTAAAGAAGCCAAAGGAAATATTCAAGAATCAGGTTGTTGTAAAGATCAACAGTCAATATAATGTACCTTTGGTGTCCTTTTTTGATGTACAGGGCAGTATGCAGTTTTCTGCAACAGGCAGAGCAGACTGTATAGATGTTCTTGAATACGTAAATAAGGTTAATGTGGTGGGAAATCCCGAGGACTCACCTGTACAGGTATTACCTGATATGAATTCAAGTGTTGTTACTTTTATAGTCGATAAGCACACCGGTGGATTTCATGCAGCAGTTCCTGTCATAACTAAAAAAAGTATAATAACTTCTAACCGCGATTCACATTCTGAAATGCCGGTAGATCCTCAGCTTAACGGAATGAAATTTACAGGCTGGGTAACTGACAGCGGGATGAACTTCACAGCTTCAACTATCGTAAATTCTGATATTACAGTGTACGGTAGTTGGGAGTGTAAAATAACATTTAACCCGACGGGAGGCACGGTATCTCCTGCCAGTAAGGTTGTCGAATATTATAAGACCACATCATTTCCGACACCAACAAGAAGCGGATATGCATTTGAGGGCTGGTTTACTGAGCCCGAGGGCAAGGGAACACAGTATATATCAAATTCTACAATTATAACCGGTAATATTACACTTTATGCCAAGTGGCGATGTACACACGATTATAATATAACTCAGATAAGAAGTGCTACCTGTAAGGTGAAATCGCTCTTCAAATACAGTTGTATAAGATGTCCGTATACTTTTGAAAAGGTTGGAAATACAGTTCCCTGTAAGGAAAATACTACACCTATAGTTATAAATGCGACCTGTTCAGCAGCAGGTTCCAAGACCTACAAGTGTGTATATTGCAACAGGGTTATGAGAACGGTCATTCTTGACAAACTGCCTCATAAGCCAGACGGCGGTACTGTGACTAAGCAACCCACCTGTGTTGCTAAGGGAGAAAAGGTCATCAAGTGTAAGGTATGCAGAACGGTACTTGAAAGAATAGCGTTGAAGGAAAGCGGTCACACTTCCGATTACGGTACTGTTATCAAAGCACCGACCTGTACCGCGAAGGGTACGAAGGTGTATAACTGTAAGGTGTGCGGAAAAGAACTAAAACGCGAATCGATTAACAAATTGGGTCATAATATGGTGTATTATTATAAAGCACCCACATGTACCGAAAAGGGTTATGAGGGCGAAAAATGTACCCGTTGTGATCATAAGAAAGGCAATAATGTCAAAGCCCTTGGACACGATTGGGACGGTCGTTGTGGTTATGCACATCCTTTGGGTAAAGATACTATAAAAATTAAATCTCATAATAAAAAAGCAGGTTATAGTTATTCAACGAAGGCGGAATGTTATCTTTGCACCCGTTGTTGTGCACCTTACGGTGATAAATGGGTAACAAGGAACGGTCAGAAGATGTCTTCCGGAGTTATATGTAGAGAGCATGTTAATCAGGGAAGCAGTAGGAAGTATTCAGATTCTGCATATATGGATAACAAGAATATGGGATTGCATAAAGCTCCATAAGAATTTACGGTAAGGCGTTTGTTGTTTGGCGGGCTGTTTATGATCAAACAGTTCAACGATTAATGCTGAATGCTGAGGATAGTATCGTTGTAACGATAGTTAATTATGATGACTGCCGTTATCATGGTCAAATATTGTATCATCAGACCATGATGACGGTTATGGTGAACAGAATAACGACCGATATATTATTATAGGCATACGGTAATGAAATGAATCGGATTTTTGCGTATTATGGTAGGTTTGTTTTAACCTACATTAATGATGAAGTCTGTGTGTGGTTTGTGGAGATAAAACGGATATAATTACTTTGGTTCTTCTTATTCACTGAAAGGTAAAAAAATGAAAAAGAAATTTATAATTTTAATAGTGGTATTGATTATTGCCACAGGAATAGTTTGTGGAATACTGTTTTTTGGTAACGGTAAAACAGAGGCTCCTGAAACAGTTGAAGAGGATACCTGGTCTCTTGATTATATCGATGTCATCAAATGTGATACTCTCGATGAGTTGAAGGAATATGTCAAGGACAAGCCTATGCTGGTTCAGGATTCTGACGATCCGAACTTTTACAGTGTCGGTGCAATATATCTCGGTGACGCTTCGGTTACTACCTTTCAGCAGACTAAGGAAGACGGCAGCTTCAGTCGTGTTGACGGAATGTATGAGATAGAGCTTAAGGACAAGAGCTCCGATGAAGTGCGGACCAGAATATCTTACTTCAAAGCAGGTGTTATTGAACTTTTTGACCTGGAAAACTCGATATCACATAGTATATATGCAAGTGAGGGTTATGAGATAGATGAAGAATCTCCTGAATCATACGAAGCACTTCTCAACGGGGAAGCAGAGTTTGGTATGACATTACTTGATGAAGATAACACGGTATGGGTAGCTGAAGCTTATGTGGACAAGAAAAATGTGATCAAATTTTCATTTTCCCACATATACGATACCGAGGAATATGATCTTGGAGATCCCCATGTTGCTTTGATAGAAGAGTAGAAAATCAGAGGAAGGTTTTATGAATTTTAAGCGCACAAGAATACATGGTGTTATAACAGTAATGGTGGCATTGTTGTTGGCAGGCGTTTTGTCTATGGGAACGCTTGTCTTGGAGGCGGGACGCCTTCAAGCCGCAAGAGCTCAACTTTCAGATGCTAATGTCAGTGCTGCTACATCAATGATAGCATCCTATCATTCTGATCTGTTTTCAAGATATGGATTGCTCGCTATTGATACAAAGGCGGCAAATAATGGTAGATACAGATCGTATCTTGAGTTTAATTCTGATCTTGCGTCGGGATATGAGGGAAACAATCTTGCAACCTTTTATACTGTTTCATCTACCGATATCAAGGGAATGTATAATCTGACATATCCGTCAGTATTGAAGAGACAGATACTTTCCCGTGCAAAATATAATATTATACCTCAGGATTACACGCTGAATTATTACAATATGGATTATTATCTTGCTGATATGAGAACGAAAGCACAGAATATTCATGTTGAACTTTCCGCTGTGGCAAACAATAGCTGTGAAGAAGGTACAGTTGATGATATTCCTGCAGAAATGCAGGGGGCATTATTTGCTATGTACGGTATGTTTTCCGAATACGAAAAGTATGATGAGGATTATGATGTTACTTTGGATGCTGAATCGGTAGCTCGTTTGCCCAGTGGTGTAGGAACTGTGGAAACAGAAATACCTATGTCAGATATTACAGCTATAAACGAGGCGGTATCCGATGCGCAGAGCATCATAGGTTCAAACGGTGCAATGCTCGCGCAGGGTGCTACAGCCGGATATCGTGAAACTGACGTGACTGTTGACATTAGCGGTGTTTATGATATTTTCTCATGTATAGGCAGTATTGATGATATAGTATCTTCAGCTGACTACATAGCAACACGAAGCAGAAAACTTGTCAGTGGAGTTAATAATGCAATAATGGCACTTGAAGCTGACAAAGAAAGTAACGTTCTGCTTAATTCTTATATTGCGAGTTATTTTCCTTCAAGATCAACTACGGTTTCTGAATACAAGGGGCCTCAAAAGGGAACAAAGATAAACGGCGATATGCCGAATATCAATTTTTCCGGTGCTTGCGTTGAGTATGTTCTTGCAGGGTCCACGACAGAGACCTCCAACCAGCAGACGGCGTTTGATTATGCATTTACAATCAGATTTATCAATAATCTATATTCTGTTATGACATTGTCTCCTGTATTCAACAGTCAGAACGCC
>JAZNKU010000200.1:0-7415 GCA_045578685.1 Eubacteriales bacterium | reverse complement strand
ATAGAGTTTGGTTTTGTAAATACAAATAATTGGCATAACATTCATATTCGTTTAGATGTAGGAGAGCAAAACGGTCAACTTGTAGTCAAGCAAGTTATCAGTTACGAAACGGATAGCAAAGTTTATCAGGTTACAGTGACTGAGAATACTACAACTAATAATAAGGTGTCAGTTTATCGAGAGGGAATATAGTTTTGTACCCCCTGAACTAAAAATGCACCCCCTAAAATGACTTTGCACCCCCTAACCTTAAAAGGGGGTGCATTTGTATTAAAATTAGGGTTAGTCTTCAACAAAAAAGGACACCAACGGTGTCCTTTTTTGTTTTCGGTCTTTTTTCTGACATACATTTATTGCCGAAAAATGTTGAAATTTCATACATTATATGTTATAATATATCAGTTTGATATTTTTAGGAGTTTAATCATGGATAAATACATAATTTTAACTGACGTCACCTGTGACCTGTCCGCCGAGGTAAGAGAATATTTCGGTGTTGAGGACTATATCAGAGGTCACGTTCACTTCAGCGATAACAGAGATTTTGAGACCACCCTTGACTGGTCGAATATCAGCCGTGAGGAATTTTATAAGGCTCTGTCAAACAAAAAGCTTGAAGTAAGCACCGCTCCCGCAAGCCCCGAGGAGTATTATCTCAAATTTAAGGAGTATGCCGAGAAGGGCTGCGATATAATCAGCATGTCCATATCCTCAAAGATAAGCTCCACCTACAACGTAGCTGTGGGTGCGGCTAACCGAGTGAAGCAGGAGTATCCCGACTGTAGGATATATTGCTTTGACAGCTACAAGATGTCAGGTGCCTTCGGTCTGCAGGTGATGTACGCCCACAAGCTTAAGAGCGAGGGCAAGAACTATGACGAGGTTATAGAATGGCTTGAGGCAAACAAGCACAAGGTCCATCAGATGGGGCCCATCGACGACCTTATCTTCGTTGCCCGCAGAGGCCGTATCACCATGGGTAAGGCTATCATGGGCAGCTTTGCCGGCGTTAAGCCCATGGGCGACTGTAACCGTGACGGATATGTATCCGTGCTTACCAAGGTCAAGGGTATAAACAAGGCTCTCGACCTGACCGTAAAATACACCGAAAAAGCGGCATTGAATATAGAGGAGCAGTATCTGCTTATCTCACACAGCAACCGTCCCGAATATGCCGAAAAGCTCAAGTCCCTCATCGAAGAGGATCTTAAACCCAAAAAGGTATTTGTATCCGATGTTTTTTCGGGCTGCGGAACCAATATCGGTCCCGGCATGGTAGCGGTATACTTCCTCGGTGACGAGCTGAGCGAGGATCTGTCTGCCGAAAAGGATATAATGACAAAGCTGATAAACGGATAAGGCGATGGCGAGAAGAATAGACGGTGAGTGCTTTAAAAATATGGTGGAGTATGGCGTCCGCAATCTCCACAAGCATGTAAAGCACGTAAATGAATTAAATGTTTTCCCTGTTCCCGACGGGGATACCGGAACCAACATGGTGACCACTATACACAAGGGACTGCTTGCCGTGGGAGACGCTATAGTGGATCTGCCATCTGTAGCGAAAAAATTTGCACGGTCGGTGGTCTTTGAGGCAAGGGGAAACTCGGGGGTTATAGTATCCCAGTTTCTTAAGGGAATCTCCGAGGGCTTCTATGATGTGGATGCCGCCGATGCCGAGACCTTTATTGCCGCCCTTGAAAAGGGTGTGGCTTATGCCTACACCGCCGTTGCCAATCCCGTAGAGGGGACTATGCTTACGGTAGTCAAGGATGCGACTAACGCCGTAAAAAAAGAATTTGACGGTACACAAAGCGTGGATGACGTGATAGATTCCTTTATTATCCATGCAAAAAAATCTCTTGAAGGCACCCCTGAGCTTCTGGCAGTGCTCAAGGAGAGCGGCGTTGTTGACAGCGGCGGTGCAGGTATCGTTTATATGTTCGAGGGAATAAAAAAATACCTGGACGGTGAGGATATCGACAGCGTCGATGAGGATAAAAAAGCCGAGACTGTTGACTATGACGCATTCGGTCCGGACAGCAGCTTTGAGTTCGGATACTGTACCGAGCTTCTGCTTCAGCTCCTTAACGGAAGAGAGGCGTTTGAGCTTGAATACTTCAAGGAAGAGCTTAGCAAAATAGGTGATTCCATAGTCCTGTCCCACGAAAAGGACAAGGTAAGAATACACATACATACCCGATATCCCGAAAAGGTATTCGGACTTTGTCACAGGTACGGTGAATTTCTGTCCTCAAAGATAGAGAACATGACGGTACAGCACACCGAGCAAAGCAAGCGTATAAAGTGTTCTCCCATAAAGAATAACGGCACCTTCTCGATCGTAGCGGTAGCGTTCGATCCCAAGATGCAGCAGCTCTTTATAGATATGGGAGCCGACATCTGTATCTGCTGTGAGGAGGGTGTGTCCACAAAGGATTATCTCGACGCCTTTGAAATGAGCGACGCTGAAAACATATTCGTTTTTCCCAACAGCTCGGACGCTATACTCAGTGCGGTCCAGGCAAAGAAGCTGTATTCCAAGGCAAGGGTCAAGGTCATCAACAGCCGTACCGTAGCCGAATGCTATGCAGCTCTGCCGACGGTGGATTTCTCCGAGCCGGACATCGAGGCGGCGGCAGATTCTATCACTCAGATAATCAACAACCTCTATGTAGTTTCTATAGCCAAGCGTAACAGTGCCGTTCACTACGGCGACAAAAACATCCGCCGTAACGAGTATTATTCGTTCTCGGGTAAAGAGCTTATCTCCATTAGCGAAAAGCTGGAGGATGCTACTGCACATACCATATATAAGGTCATAAAACAGCAGGACCGCGAGATAGTGACGATATTCTACCAATCGCACATCAAGGAAGAATGCATCAACGATATCATCGATAAGGTGAGCCGCTCCGATATATCTGCCGAATTCTTCTCTGTTCCTGCAGACTCTCTACCCTGTCTGATGACCATATCCTTTGAGTAAAGACAATTAAACAAGTATAGAACAAAAAATCTATAAATAAGAGGATAAAAACAATGAAAAAGATAACCAAAAAAGGAAGTCTTATCTTATACGCCTGCTCGGGTCTGGGCGTAAATATGCTTAATATCATCGTGGGCTCGTATCTGTGCAGTGCGCTGCTTGTAGGCGGATTTGACGCTCATGTTGAAAACTGGACATATCTTAACCGCGACCTTGTTGTTGCAGGGCTGTGGGCTGTGCTCATCCTTGCGGCAAAGATAATCGACGGTCTTATCGACCTCCCTCTTTCCCACTTCGTTGACAATCTCAATGTAAAATGGGGCAAGAGAAAGACTGCTATCGTTATGGGCTATATCCCTATGATCGTTGCGTATCTGCTTTTCCTTGTGCCCATCGACGAATCCGCTACCCTTGCCAATACAATATGGTTCGGCGCTCTCCTGATAGTATTCTACACCGCATACACCCTGACGATGATC
Organism: Eubacteriales bacterium; assembly: GCA_045578685.1. GTDB lineage: Bacteria > Bacillota > Clostridia > Oscillospirales > CAG-272 > RGIG7300. Next base: position 3,947 of record JAZNKU010000200.1, on the reverse strand, counting down.
ACCTACTATGCCACCTTTGCCGAGGTAACCGAGGATCAGAGGGGTATCATGCTTCTTTCCACAACTAAATCTATCTGTGATGTGGTTTATTTCAGTCTCGGCTTTGCCCTTGTTCCCGCATTTGTAAGCATGGGTATGAATATCAGACTGGTTGCGCTCATATTCCTTCCCTTATCTCTCACCATGCTTATCCCCATCCTTACCCTCAAGGAAAATAACTCAGAGACCGCAGAGAAAAAGCAGAGCAAGATCACCTTCGGCAAGTCCCTTATGTTCACTCTCAACGACAAGCCTTATATCTACTGGCTCTGTACCCTCTTTGTAATGAACATGGGTCTTCAGCTCTTTTTAAGCGGCATCAACGAATATTTCTCTACCGCTAATCTCAATATGCCCTTTATCATGCCGGTATGCTTTGTCCCCGTACCCTTTACCATTATGATCTATAACAAGATCGTGCAGAAAAAGGGTCTGGCATTCGGTTACAGATATGTACTGGCGATGTTTTCAGCAGGTATGGCTCTTATGGGTCTTATCAGATTCATACCCTCATCACTGATCTATGCATATTCTATAGTATGTGCTCTTATCGTATCCTTCTCCATAGGCGCCTTCTTCTCGGTGACCTATACCGTTCCCTCCCAGAGAGCCGCTGAACGCAAGGAGCTTAACGGCGACACCGCCTCCTCTATGTATTTTGCAATACAGGGTCTTTTTGAGGGTGCTTCCGCAGGTCTTGCCTCCGGTGTGGTTCTGGTGTTCATGAAGCAGAACGGTTATGTTCCCGTTATGACCGTGCTTGTGGCAATAGTATGCATGATCGCCTTCTGTATGTCCTTCTTCTTCCCCAAGGTAATAGCACAGATCGGAAAATCTGACAAATAATGATATTTTACGAGATCTTCAGGTGGATAGGCGTTATTACCGGTTATCCCTTTAAATGGATCTTTTTCAAAACAAAGATCTATTATGAAAACGAAAAAGCGACACGCCGTATTAAGGGCGGAGCGCTTGTAGCATCCAATCATTTCTCTCCTTTCGATTATGTACAGAATGTATTTGTTTTCTTCCCGAGAAAGCTTTATGTTGTGTCCATGGAGTCACCCTTTAAATTTGCTCTGGGCAGATTCGGCTTTAAGTTCTTCGGCGGAATAGAGGCAAATCACGCCACAAAGAGCATGAGCTTCGTTTCCAAAAGCATAAAGGAGATTAAAAAAGGACACCTGGTACAGATATTTCCCGAAGGGCATAATACCGACGACGGTACCATAAAGAAATTCTATCCCAGCTATCTTCTTATAGCTCACCGTGCAGGTGCTCCCATCGTTCCGGTGGTAACCGACGGAAATTACGGGCTTTTTAAGAGAGTACATCTTATGATAGGCGAGCCTATAGACCTCACGGAGTATCTGCCCGAAAAGGCAAAGGCTTCGGAAATCTCAGCTATCAATGATACTGTCAGACAGAAATTTCTCGAGCTCCGCGAGGAACTGGAGCACAGAAAGGCAAAAAGAAAATGAATACGATGCTTATACTGAATATTTTAGTTGTATTTCTTCTCTTTTCTCTGTTCTTCTATCTGCTTTCGGTGGTGGTAGCCTCCTTTATAATATATTCATCCACCCTTACCCGCAAAACCAAGGATAAGTGGGGGCGTCAGGTTTCCATCGTAACCGAGCACACCCTCCGTATGGACGATATCGGTATGGAGTGGCAGCGAGAGCACGACAGATACAAAAAGGATGTGCATATAGTCAGAGAGGGGATCAACCTCTACGGTGAATACTACGATATGGGTCAGGACAGGACCGTTATAGTTCTCTCAGGCAGGACCGAGAGTCTGCGCTATGCCTATTATTTTGCCAAGCCCTATTCGGATGCAGGATTTAATGTGTTGGCTGTGGATTCAAGATGTCACGGCTACAGCGACGGAAAATATATTACGGTTGGATTTGAGGAATCTAAGGACACCCTTGCCTGGTCAAGGCTGCTGACCGACGAATACGGCGTAAAAACCATCCTGTATCACGGCATCTGTATCGGTGCCGCAGGCGGTATGCTTGCCATAACCTCCCCCGACTGTCCCGAATCCGTCAAGGGTATGGTGGCAGAAGGAATGTTCCCCCGCTTCCGTGAGTCTATGAGAAATAACCTTATAGAGCGTAAGCGTCTGATGTTCCCCGTTTTACAGCTGGTCATGCTTCATTTCAGATTCCATACCGGACACAGCATGAGAAAGGGTCCTGCGAATTATATTACGAAAATGGATAAGCCTCTTCTTATGCTCCACAGCAAAAAGGATAAATATTCTACATATGATAATGCTGTAAAGATGTTTGAGAGCTGTCCGAGCAAGTGTAAAACGCTTGTCGGCTACGAGGAGGGTGATCACTCTATGCTGAGGATCACGGATACCGAAAAATACGACTCTGCGATAGCAGAATTTATAAATGAAAATTTTAATTAACAGGAGGCTTTTATGTATAATAACGTCGGCTTTGCCATAGGAATGATAATCTTTATGTTCCTTTTCTACGGAGCGTTGTTGGCTTTTGTAGTAATAAACTATATTCTTACCGCAAAGGCTATGTATAAGCTGTCACAAAGACGCGGTATCTCCTGTCCGTGGATGGCGTGGATACCCGTGCTTAACAGCTGGAATATGGGTCTTGTGGCAAACGAATACGATGAGCATCTCGGCATGAAGAGAAAGTGGAATCTGCTTCTGACAATACTTCACGGTGCTACAATAGTGGGTATGACACTTACATATACCGTTATGTTCGTAATGATATTGGTCGTAAATATTCAGGGTGATTTTTCCGAACCTGCGCTTATAGTAGGTTTCGCTCTTGTAATGTACAGCTTTATGCTTCTGATGATATTTGCCCTTATGACCATGCAGTTTATAGCATACATAGTTCTCTTCAAGATATTTGAATCCACAGTCCCCGAAAAGGCGGTAAAGTATCTGCTTCTCAGCCTTTTAGTACCTCTGGCATCCGCTATCTGTCTTACAAAATGCGCGGATAAGGGTTATCCCTTCCCTGAGGCAGAGCCTGTGATCACCGAGTAAAGCTCAAAATGACACTTTCTTTATGAAAGTGTCATTTTTATTGACTAAATATAATATATATGATATAATGTATCATAACTATTCTGTCGAATAATGAGGTACATACTTTGAATATACTATCAAAATATAAGCCGGTCTTAAAGGACCGTTGGAAGGAAAAGCTCAAGAGCCTTATATACTATGTGTCCGTATTTATCTACCTTGAGGTAATACTGCACCTTGTAATGTATAAGAGCGTAGAACTGCGTATAGTATATCCCATCCTTTTTGCCATGGTATCGGGAAGTATACTCTACATTCTATGTAACCTTCTGCCCCGTAAGATATCCAAGGCTGTAGGAATAGCCGTCATATCCCTTCTGGTAATATACTTTGAGGTACAGCTGGTATATCACTGTATCTTCGGAAGCTTTATGCCTCTCTCCCAGATCGGTATGGGTGCAGGTGCTATCACAAACTTTTTCACTCAGCTTCTCCACGCGTTGTGGACCAATCTTTTTAAGGTCATTCTCATCCTTATCCCCATACCCGTAACATGTATCCTTTTTGCAAAGAAAAAGGTAACGACACACCGTATCAAGGCAGCACAGGTCCCTCTGTTTATAGTTATAACCCTGCTTCTGTCCACCCTGACACTCTTTGTTCTTCATATCTTCAACACTCATGTGGGCTCGGCTTATGCTATCTTGGTTGACCCCAACAGTTCCACCGAGGCCTGTGTGCGTAACACCGGTCTTGCGGCAACCACCGTGCAGGAGGTAAAGGCACTTTTAGTCCCCGGCAAGGGTTCAACAAATTTCCTTTACACAGACCTTAATATCATCGATAACGAGGGGAAGGAAACAAACTCTGTTAATCTCAACTTCACCGC
>JAZNKU010000199.1:0-6980 GCA_045578685.1 Eubacteriales bacterium | reverse complement strand
TTACATCAAAGATTACGGGACGCTCAACGCCGTTCAGGTTATCGTTAAGACCCTTTGCTGGGTCAACGAAAAGAGGTGCCGAAACACGCTTTAAGTTAAGGGCAACACAGAGCTTGTCCTCAAAGCTTCTCTTGATGTGTCCGATAGCGGACTGGGTATCGTAAAGTCCGAGGGTCGACTTATAACCTTCGGGAATAAATGTTTTTGACATTTTTATCTCTCCAAAAATAAAATACATAATATTATAGCATATTGAAAAAGTAAATTCAATATGCTATAATCATTTATATTACAAATTAAAGGAAAAAATAAAATGAGTTCAGTTATTTCTGCCATATCAACACCCTACGGAAGAGGCGGTGTTGCCATGATACGCGTCTCGGGCAAGGGGGCAATAGAGATATGCGACAAGATATTTAAGGGAAGAAAATCCCTATGTGAGGTAGAAGCCAACAAGGCGGTATACGGCGATATAGTTTACAATAACGAGATAATCGACGATGGAGTTTTCACCGTTTTCCGTTCACCTCATTCCTTTACGGGTGAGGATACAGTGGAGATTTGCTGTCACGGCGGTATTCTTATTACGCAAAAGGTGCTGTCTGCTACTTATTCGGCAGGTGCAAGACCTGCTGAAGCAGGTGAGTTCACCCGCCGTGCGTTTTCTTCGGGAAGGTTGTCGCTTTCTGAAGCCGAGGCGGTAATAGACCTTATAGATGCAGAGTCTAACGAACAGTTAAAGTTAGCCCGTTCCCACGCTGACGGAGTTATGACAAGAGCTATCGAGTCTATCCGCGAGGAGCTTGTTTCGCTTATTTCCCAAATATACGTATTCGTTGACTATCCGGACGAGGATCTGAGTGATGTTACCCCCGAAGAAGCAACAGAAAGAACAAGAGTGCTGCTTTCTAAAGTTGAAAAGCTCTGCCGAAGCTACGGTACCGGCAAGGTCATCCGCGAGGGTATAGACACAGTCATCTGCGGCAAGCCCAATACGGGAAAATCCTCTCTGCTCAATGCTCTCTCCGGCTATGACAGGGCTATAGTCACCTCTGTTCCCGGTACTACCCGTGATACTGTGGAGGAGCGCATAAACCTTGGCAGACTTACCCTTAACCTCTGCGATACCGCAGGTATCCATGCAACCGAGGACGAGGTGGAACGCCTTGGTATAGAGCGTTCTATACGTAAGATAGAGGATGCACAGCTTACCTTGGCTGTTTTTGACGGCTCCTGTCCTATTGATAACGAAGACAAAGAGGTTATTGCAAGATTAGACCCCAAAGCAAGCATTATCATCATAAACAAGGGTGACCTTGGCTGTGTTCTCTCTGAAAAGGATTTTGAAGGCTTTGAAAATATAGTTTATATAAGTGCCAAGAATAACGAAGGCACCTATAAGCTCACCGAGATAGTCGAAGCGATGTTTATGTCAAACGCCATCGACTACACAAAGGATGCCATCATCTCGAATGCAAGACAGTTTGCCTGTGCCGAGAGTGCAAGAGCTTCCCTCGAAAACGCCCTTGACGCCCTGACCGAAGGCTACACCCCCGATGTTGGAGCAATGGAGCTGGAGTTAGCTTTGGGAGCCCTCTCCGAGCTTGACTCCCGTAAGGTAAGCGAAGAAGTGGTAAATGCCATTTTCTCAAGATTTTGTATAGGTAAATGAAAAAAGACCCGATCGGGTCTTTTTTCAGTTGAACTTAAACGAATATATCCTTGCGTTCTTCATCTCAAAGGTGAGGATAACATTATCCGAGGCAAGGGTGCCGTCAAAGGTAACGGTCTTTGCTATCTCGTCGCCTGAGATCCAGCCGCTTGTAACAGAGTTGCCGCTTGCATCGGTCATAGTAACCTTGACCTGACCGTCAAAGTTAAGTTCAAGGCTGTTGCCCTCCTTGATAAGGGGCTTGGTTGTGAGCTTACTGCCTGTTACCGCCATAAAGCCGTCGGTACGCACGGTGTAGCGGGTGAGGACGTCGCACTTCTTTGAAGAATCGTACTCATCCATAAAGAAGGATATCTCCCTCTCGCTTGTCTGTATCATACCTGCGGTAGGATAGCCGCAATCGGGGTATACGTACATCTGACCGTTAGCGGGAGCAAGGATGGGGCCGCTTGAACGGTTCCAGTTAAGGCGGTCACGGCTACTCATAAAGTAAACGTCTGTCCACTTATCCCCATTTGAATCAAGAACAAAGTGGGTGGGCATACCGATATAGAGTCCGTCGCTTCTCTCATACTGAGTGATAGCATTGGCGTACATCTGGATATCACGGCCGTCCTTATATACGATAGGCTCGGGTGTGGTCCAGTTGATGCAATCATCGCTATATGCAACACGGGTGTCACGGATAAGATTGGTGGGGTTATACTCTACATAGTCACGGCTGAGGTTATAGTTGCCGTTCTCGTGGAATCCTCGTACAAAGGCAACGTACTTGCCGATGTTGGCATCCCAGAACACTGTGTTGAGGGTGTCAAAGAAGCATCCGCCGGTTTCCTCGGGACGACCCATCATCTTGGTCTCGGCAGGATAGAAGTCGAAGTAATCGCCGTTATTGTAGGTGTGTTCAAGGAAAAGTCCGTCCCCCCACTGACCGTAGATACCCTTGATCTTTTCGGTGGCATTGGGGTTATTGTCATAGAAAACGTAGAGAGCAGAGGGGCTTACCAGCTCGCTTGTAACGATGTTGGTGTAGCTCTCTCCCGTATAGGTGTTGGAACGAAGGTTAGGGCGCTTCCAGTTAAGACCGTCGGTGGAGGTGAGGTAGCATACTCTTCTTCTGTCGGAGAAGCCCGTATAATACATACGGTAGGTTCCGTCAGGCATATTTACTATGTTGGGGAATACGATACCTCCTGTCTCGTAAGCCTTGTTAAAGGTAAATACGTTATTCTGTCTTGTATACTCGCCGTTTACGATGCTGTAGCTGCCGTCGCTTTCGTTGATGATAGTATCATCCCAGAGCATCTGACGGTTAGAGCCTATCTCGATGCTGTCGGCAAAGGCATCCTCCATGGGGATGATATAATAGTTATAGCTGTCGTCGTCATACTGAACGCAGAAGCTGTAGATACCCGCTTTAAGACCGGTTATAACGATATTTCCGTTTTCGTCGATATCGCTCGGCTTAAGGGTAACGCTTCCCTCTGCACGCTTGATCTCGGCTGAGGTGGAATATCTGCCCTCGGCATAACGGAGGTTCACAAGTCCCTCAAGGCCTGTAAAGGTGAGCTTGCCTGCACTCTTGGCAAGGGTGGGCTTTTTGAGCTTAACGTCATAGTGATAAGCTTCAACGTAGCCGTTGTTATATTCAACGATAACCGTCACCCTGCCCTCTTCACGGTACTGAAGAATATAGGGATCCTGTCCCTTGATAACAGCCTTGTCAGAGAAGTTTCTTGCTCCTTCCGCACGCTTGGTGTCACCGGGAGTGTTGTAGGTACCGTAGGCGGTACGGATGACCTTAAGATCGGGTATATTTGACACTATAACCTGTAATCCGTTATTGGTAAATACAGGCTTATCAACGGTAAGATCTATATAGAGATACTCGCTTGTACCGTCGGTATATCTGATAAGAACGGTATGAACACCGGGGCTTGCAACTGTATAGGTATAATCGTGCTTGCCTTGGATCTTGGCAGAAGTAACATTGACTATATAATCCGCCTTGATTTCGGCATAGGTCTTATACTCGCCCTTGGCAATAAAGAAATCCTTGACGTCACCTCTTAAATCGTTAAGTGTTATCTTGACACCGTAGGCAGTGAGATAAGTCTTGATATCATCTACTGCAAAGTGAACGAAGTACTCACCCCCGTCCTTCATTCTTATCCAGACGGTATATTCGCCTTCTTTGGCAAGCTCGTAGCTGTAGATTCCGTCAACCGTGCCGTTAACGAGAGTTTTGTTGTCGATTGCCACGTTACCCTCTGCCGCCTTTATCTCGGCGGGAGTGTTATATGTACCCATTGCAAACCTTATATCCTTTATATCATTTGCAAGGGTGATATTCATCAGGTAATTTGAGGTGCTGACATAGGGTACCTTAAGGGCAGGAATAATCTCTTCTTCGATATAACCACAGTTAGCACAGCTCTTACGCTTAAGTCCGTTTGCGGTATCGGTGGCATCCTCTACGATCACCCAGTCGCTCATCCTGTGACCCTCTGCCCTTGCTATATCCTCAGAGAGGACTGCATTACATCTGGTACAGTAGGTTATGACCGAGCCGTCTTCGGTACAGGTAACGTCGGTAATAACAGGATCTCCGGCAACGTGTCCCGTAGGCATAATGGGAGAGGTCTGTATCTCGGTACAGTGGGAACAGTATTTAGTCTTTATACCCATCATGGTGCAGGTAGGCTCCTTGGTAGTTACCCAGTCGCCCCATATATGACCTGCATCGGCATGGTTGAGAACGATACCGTAAGCCTTGGCAGATACGCCGTTGGTATGGCAGCCGTTATATCCGTCATAGGTGGACTCGCATACCGTGATAAAGCGTCCCCATGTGTCAACACTGCCGCTTGAGGTAACATATCTGTCCATATACATACAAGCCGCGCGGGAAACCGAGCCTATGGTGGCAAGCTTGGTCTGTGTGGCGGAAAGTCCGAGAGCGGACACATCGGCGGTAATAACCGTCCAGGGAATATAAAGCTCAAAGCACCAGCCCGTGTCGGTTATCATACCCTTTGCAGTAACGGAGGAGGTGATATCCTTCTCGCTTACCTGAGAGCGGTAGACCTTGACGGAATTGTCATCCATAATGCCGACATTGTACCAGGGTGTGGTCTGCTTGGAGGTATTCTTTTCAAACACTCCCATAGGGTCAAGCATCAGGGTCATAACATCGCCGTTCCAGCCATAGGGACGGCTTGAGCCTGAGTTGTTTATATTGTCATAACCGGTTGTCGCCACAAAGGAGTTGGCAATACTGTGGTCATAGATATCGGCGGCAAAATAAAGACCGCCGTCGTTATATGCAAAATATACTCTTGCTGTAGAGGTAGGAGCGTTCAGTCCCCAGAAACGTCCAAGGGTGGCATCGTTTAAGGCGGCAGGCTCAGACCATACGCCCGTTGCTTCGATATTGCCGTCAACAGAAGGCGTTCCCTTGGGCATAGTAACGGCAGGGTTCTGCACCACATTAGCCGCATAGCCAAAAATACTCATAGGCATAAGCATGCAGAGACAAATGATCAATGACATAAATCTTACAAGGTTTTTCATACCGTCCTCCGAAATAATTAGGTAACCTAATTTTAACACTGATACAAGGAAATGTCAATAATGGAAAAAGCACCCTGAAGGATGCTTTTTATTTAAGATATAATTCATCAACGTTCAAAAACGCCTCGGCGTTGATAGCGCTGGTCATGGGGATGATCACCTCTGCTCCGCAGGTCTCGCAGTAAACACGGAGATTTTCATAGTCGGGAGCAACGAACTCAAAATTGTATTTAGGAAGCTCATCCGCTCCGCAATTACAATGTATATTGCCCTCCTCCTGAAGCTCTATAAGCATAAAACGGATAACATCGTCAACAAAGGGGTCGTCCGCTCCGTCAAGCACATCGTCCTTATGAAGTCCGTCAAGGCTCGTTACACCTGCCTCCTCGAACATTCCCAGCAGCATTGATTCGTTTTCCTTTAAGGCTTCGAGCACGGCATCCTTTGAGCCGATAAAGCAGATATCAAGTCCCGTATAGGTACAGCCCAGTCTGAACAGCTCCTTTGAAAAGAAAACTCCCGTGGAAACGGTGTAGCTGTGGGGCTTGGGACAGATTATGCAGGGAGCGGTGATACGAACAGTCTTATCCTTGGTGTACTGCATCATAAGCTCGCTTTTACCGCAGGAGCACTTAAGCTTTATCATATCTCCTGTAAGCGAAAAAATTCCTACGACGCTCATAACACCCGCTCCGCAATGGGGACAGCGGTATGCAACCGTGGTTTCTTTAGAGTCCAAGATCATTTTATCTTCCTTTCAACAGCTCCTCGTGGGGTAAAAAGCCCTCTGTAGGCTCCATCCCCTCGGGAAGCTCCTTTTTATAATTATAGTCCTCACGCTCAAGCTCGGAATAATACAGGGGAAGCTTGCCCACCGCAATATCGGGAAGAATATCCCCCTCCATATCGTCAATACGGTAGATCATTATCTGTATATCCGAGATCTTACGCATATTTACATCATCAAAAACAAGTCTGTAATAGGTATAGCGTCCCTCGGTGACCCTCTTATAGCTGAAGTCGCGGTAGATCCTGCCTTCGCTGTCAACCAGTGCAAAGGTGAAGTGATCCTTTGCTATCGGCATTTCCTCGTCATACTCCTCACCCAGATATTCAAGGGTGCTGTGGTTGTAGCGGACGGTGAACTGCCACTGGGAGAGTGCGGGGATATATCTCGACTTGCTTACCGAAAAATATCCGTCCTCGGTAAAGGTGCGTTCATCATAGACCTTGATATATTCTACCCTGAACTCCTCGGGATATTTTTGATATTCCTCAATCATGGCTTCCGACCAGACAAGAGTGCTTATATCTCCGTCGGCATCACAGGCGAAAAGTATTATTATTAAAAGGACTATCAGCCCTGCCAGAGCCGTGACAGACCAGCTCATTACGCTGCCTAATTTTTTCATTTTTTCTCCTCAAAATCGGTGTTACCCTATTCTACCACAAAAAATGTTAAGTTTCAAGATAAAAATTTATACTATATTATTGAAATATTGTATCAATATATGGTATAATCAATAGTTAGAAACAGAAACGAGGAATAACAATGAATTATAATTTTTCCGAAAAATTAAAAAACATGCAGCCATCTGCGATCCGTGAGATCTTCAAGAGCCTCACAGATCCTTCTATAATCGCTTTTGCTGCGGGCAACCCCGCACCCGAATCCTTCCCTATAGACGCCATAGCGAAGATATCTGACAACATACTTAAGACAGAGCCCGTCAAG
>JAZNKU010000198.1:0-5544 GCA_045578685.1 Eubacteriales bacterium | reverse complement strand
ATTAGGGCTTTTAATAAGCCTTTACAGAACCGAGCCTCTTGATGAGGTTCTCGCAAAGGCAAAGGCAAAGGGCATTGAAGCTGTTGAGATCGCCGCAGGCGGTTACGGCGGCAACGAGCATTGCAACCCTGCAGAGCTTTTAGCAGACGAGGATAAGTTCCTTGAATTTAAGCATACCATCGACAAGCACGGTCTTCCCATCTCCGCTTTTTCTGTACACGGTAACCCCGTTCACCCCAACAAGGAGATCGCGGCAAAGTTCCACGAGGACTACATAAACTGCGTTCTTTTAGCAGAAAAGATGGGTGTTGACACCCTTACACTCTTCTCCGGCTGTCCCGGCGGCTGTGCTGAGGATAAGACTCCCAACTGGGCAACCTGCCCTTGGCCCGAGGATTTCCTTGCGGTTCTTGACTACCAGTGGAATGAGGTTCTCATTCCTTATTGGAAGGAAGCAGGTGCATTTGCCGAGGCTCACGGTGTGACCAAGCTGGCATTCGAGATGCATCCCGGCTTTACTGTTTATAACCCCGAGACCCTTCTTAAGCTCCGTAAGGCGGTAGGCCCCGTTATCGGTTGTAACTTCGACCCCTCTCACATCATCTGGCAGGGTATGGATCCCGTAGCGGCTATCCGCGAGCTTGAGGGTGCTATCTATCACTGCCACGCAAAGGATACCAAGGTTGATAAGTACAACACCGCAAAGAACGGTGTTCTTGATACCAAGCATTATGGTGACGAGATCCACCGCAGCTGGGTATTCCGTTCGGTTGGCTACGGTAACGATATGCAGTACTGGCGCGATATGATCTCCAACCTCAGACTTACAGGCTATGACTACGTTCTCTCTATCGAGCACGAGGACAGCGTAATGTCTATCGACGAGGGCTGTGACAAGGCTATCTACTTCTTGAAGCAGGCAATTATAAGCGAACCTAAGCCCACGGGAATGGCATGGGCATAAAAAAGCACCTTCGGGTGCTTTTTTTATGCCCTGACATTCCCAGCTAAATTCACCTGCGGTGAGCTAAATTTGCTATGCAAGCTAAATTCTTGCCCATTCCCCAAAGCTCGGCAAGCTCGCTTCGGGGTCCCCGAGGGGCCGAGCTAAATTGGACTTCGCCCAGCTACAAGGTGAATTTAATTTAGCTGCACGGAGTGCAATTTAGCTATTCCGAAAGGAATAATTTAGCTGCGAAGCAATTTAGCTGTAATAAAAACTCATATATTTTTGAAAAAATTATTAAAAAACCTTGAAATCTCGTTAACAATCTGTTATAATATGGTATAAATTTAAAACAAGGAAGGAAACCCCCATGAAAAAGATTTTATCATTAACTCTCGTGGTGCTCATGCTACTTTGCATAATCCCCATGAACGTATTTGCCGGAGACACTATCGTTGACGGTCTTCCCGGCTTCCACACCAGATACGCTGAGTTCCACATTATTCAGAACGGCGGTCACTACAATGCCAACTCCGGTGCTGCTATAACCAACGGCAGCTTCAACACCGCTGCAAACGGACTCAACATTCCCGACGGTTACACCGGCAACATCGTTGTTTACGTTTATCAGGCAACTAATGAGCCTGCGGATCAGGTAATGAATCACTACGTAGGTGTTGTTTACACAGATCAGGGTACTAAGTCCAATTCTTTCTACCCCCTCGGTGACCTTATGACAGTTATCTACCGTTCTATGGTTAAGGACGGTCACACTCTCACCGATCTTACCTGGATTAATTTCAATGCTTCTTGGTATGATCCTGCTTTCCTTACTGTTGCCATTCCCGCAGCTGTTTTTGCAGAGGTTGGTGCTATGCACGGATTCAGCGCAAACTGGACTGCAGCGGCTTGTGTAGACCATGTGTTTGACGCAACAGGTATGTGTACCGTATGCGGCGAGCAGATGCAGGGCTCCTATGTAGTTGACGATTATACTTATACCGTTATCGGCAGCGATCTTTACGGTCTCGGCACCTCCGCAGGCTGGAAGGTTACTGCAAACGACAAGACAAAGACCTCATATGCTGAGATCAGAAATACTCTTCACGGCTTCCCCGTAACCTTTATGGATAAGACCTTTGACGGTTGCTCCAACATGACCGTTGCTCCCGCTATCCCCGCAAACGTGCAGGTTGCATACAATGCATATAAGGGAACAGCTATCACCGCTACTCCCGATATGGGCAACGTGGTTAAGCTTTACGGTACCTTCAAAAACTGCACACGTCTTACCAACGTGGGCACCATCCCCGCAACCGTAGTAGATATGACCGGTGCGTTCAGCGGCTGTACAGCTCTTACTAAGGCTCCCGCTATCCCCGCATCTGTTGCCAATATGACTCAGACATTCAAGAACTGCACTAAGCTTACAGCAGCTCCCGACGTTTCCACGGTTGCTAACATTACTGAGGCATTTGACGGCTGTGTAGCTATGAGAGGTGCTGTTTCCTTCAGCGCTAACCTTAATGCAAAGGCATTCAGAAACACAGGCGTTACTGCGGCTACCATCGGCGCGTCCAAGATCGAGAGAAGCTGCTTCACAGGTTCTGATCTGGCTGATGTTACCTTCAACGGCACATCTGCACAGTGGCTTGCACTTTCCGTTGCTACCGGTAATGATGCACTTAAGTCTGCGGATGTAAAGCTCAATAAGGCTGCTGCTGCGTCCGTTAAGGTTCAGAACGGCAGAACTTATATCTGCGATATCGACGGTGCAAACGTTAAGGATTTCTTCATTGCAAAGGGTACACAGAACAGCTACCAGGCAGTTAAGGCTAACACAGTTGTAAGATTCACCTCTGCCAAGATCGCTGATGCTAACGTTGTTACCTACGGTGTAGCTCTTGCAAAGGGTAACTACACACTTTATGTAAGAAACGTTGACGGTTCTGTTGAAAATTTAGCATTTACCGTTGCATAAGCCAAAAAACAAATAAAAACACAGCACTCTCGTAAGAGAGTGCTGTTTTATACCTTCGCGTGTATAAATTACCATATATTCTTGCATAAATACTCTATTTACACAACGAAAGTAATTTTTGCCGATTTGCCCCAAAAAAGCTATAAAATTATGTATTATATATATAAAATAAATAAATTAACAAAATGTTAAGATACCCCTTGACAAATAATAATGAATATCGTATAATTATACAACATATTATAATGGCTTAGAATTTTTCCTCGAAAGGAGATTCCTGTATTACAGTATGCAGGAGAAAAAAGAATGAAAACCGTATTCATAGACGGCAATCAAGGAACAACAGGCCTTCGTATCCACGAGAGATTACAGGGCTACAAGAATATACAGGTAGTTACTCTGCCTGATGATAAGCGTAAGGATCCCGATGCCAAAAGGGAAATGCTGAATAGCTGTGATATAGCATTCCTATGTCTTCCCGATGCGGCGGCAAGAGAATCGGTAGCACTTTGCGATAACCCCGACACGGTAATTATAGACACCTCCACAGCTCACCGCTGTGACGACAGCTTTGCTTACGGATTTCCCGAATTAAGCGAGGCTCACTTAAATAAAATTCAGATCTCAAACCGTATAGCTGTTCCGGGATGTCACGCCAGCGGTTTTATTGCTTTGGTACAGCCCCTTGTGGCAAACGGAGTGCTTTGTCCCGATACCCCTCTCACCTGTCATTCGATTACGGGATATTCCGGCGGCGGTAAAAAGATGATCGCTGATTACGAGGACGGGGAGAGAAACCCCGAGCTCGGTTCTCCCAGACAGTACGCACTGACCCAAAATCATAAGCATCTTCCCGAGATGGTGAAGATAAGCGGTATAAATATAAGCCCTATCTTTTGTCCTATCGTATCAGATTTTTACAGCGGAATGATGGTGACTGTTCCCGTATTTGCTTCTCAGCTTAAGTGCGGTATAGATGAGGTCAGAGGGATATATAAAAATACATACACCCGCGGCCTTGTTCGTTATGCTGAGGATATAAGCGACGGCGGATTTATAGGCTCAAACAACCTTAGCTTTAAGGATACCATGGATGTAAGCGTTTGCGGAAACGAAGAAAGAATACTCCTCACCGCAAGATACGATAACTTAGGCAAGGGAGCCTCGGGTGCGGCAGTAGAGTGCCTCAATATCAAGTTAAATAACGAATGGTCATATAAATTGGAGATATAAGAGATGAATGAAATTAAGGGCGGCGTATGTGCTGCAAAGGGATTCAGTGCTAACGGAATACATTGCGGAATCCGTAAAAACAAGACAAAAAGAGACCTTGCACTTATCAAAAGCGAGGTTATGGCAAATGCTGCATCCGTGTATACCACCAATCTGGTAAAGGGCGCGCCAATCTACGTAACAAAAGAGAATATAGCAGACGGCAAGGCGATAGCAGTTGTTTGCAACAGCGGCAACGCCAATACCTGTAACAAAAACGGTGTTGAGGTGGCAAAGAAAATGTGTGTAATCACAGCCGAAGCTATAGGATGTAAGGCTGAGGACATTGTGGTGGCTTCTACGGGTGTTATCGGTCAGGAGCTGGATGTTACTCCCATTGCCAACGGCATGGATGAGCTTGCGGCGGGTCTGGGTGATAACAGCGCTGCCGCAGCCGAGGCTATTATGACAACAGACACGGTTATGAAGGAGATAGCCTTTTCCTTTGACATAGACGGTGTCGAGTGTCATATCGGCGGAATTGCCAAGGGCAGCGGAATGATCCATCCCAATATGGCGACAATGCTTGTTTTCGTTACCACAGACTGTGCTATATCCTCCGCAATGCTTCGCAAGGCAGTATCCGAGGACGTCAAGACCAGCTTCAATATGGTAAGCGTTGACGGCGACACCTCCACAAACGATATGGTTTCGGTTCTTGCCAACGGAATGGCAGGTAACAAGGAGATCACCGAAGAAGGCGAGAACTTTGATAAGTTCTGCGAAGCTTTAGCAAGTGTTACCCGTTACCTTTGCCGTATGATAGCCAAGGACGGTGAGGGTGCAACAAAGATGCTTGAATGTAAGGTAGACGGTGCAAAGACCGAAAAGGATGCAAGGATAGTTGCCAAGAGCGTAGTTTGTTCCTCTCTTTTCAAATCCGCTATGTTCGGCTCTGACGCCAACTGGGGCAGAGTGCTTTGTGCCATAGGCTACAGCGGAACTGACGTTGATGTTGAAGCGATAGATCTTTCCTTCGCTTCAAAGGCAGGCAAGATAGATGTATGTAAGGACGGCTACGGCATCGAGTTCTCGGAGGAAGTTGCAAAGCAGATTCTTTTAGAGGACGAAATACAGATACTTATATCCCTCAAGTCAGGCGAGGGCGAGGCTACCGCATGGGGCTGCGACCTGACATATGATTACGTGAAGATCAACGGAGATTATAGGAGCTGAGATATGAATACATCACTATCCAATGCGGAGCGGGCCGAGGTCCTGACCCACGCCCTTCCGTATATACAGAAATACAACGGCAAGATCGTTGTCGTGAAATACGGCGGAAACGCCATGATCAGTGAGTCTCTGAAAGAACAGGTCATGGAGGATATCGTTCTACTGACTC
>JAZNKU010000197.1:0-12550 GCA_045578685.1 Eubacteriales bacterium | reverse complement strand
ATGCTATCGAGCCTATGAAGTGGGCTATGCAGAACTCTATCATCTCCGGCTCCGGTGTAAACGGTAAAGAGATCGTAGTTGATCCCTGGGGTACAGCTACAAGAGCACAGGCTGCACAGATCATTACCATGTATCTTGCATTTACTGAGAAGCATCTTCCTCCTGTAACCGATTTTACCGTCAACGGCAATCCCATTGATAGCTATACCATCGTTTACGGTGCAGAGAACCCCTATGTCAGAAACGGCGTAAACTACGGTTGCAGTGCGGCTGAAAGACTTAAGGGTTATATCGAAGCGGCTACAGGCGTTGCCCTTACCGTAACCGACGACAGTCAGGAGCCCGAGGGTCTCGAAATTCTCGTTGGTCCTACCAACCGTGAGACCATGGGTCTTGTAACCGTAGACCGTGACGGTGAGGGTGCCGAATCCTTCGAGATCTCGGTACAGGGCAACTTTGTTGTTATCGCAGGTAAGTACGACAAGAACAACTATGACGGTACAGAGTTCGGTGTCTATGCCTTTGCCGAGGAGATTCTCGATATCGATTTCTACTCTGACGGTGTTACCGTATACAATACGATCCGCGGCCTTGATATTCCCGACGGATATGTTTTCAAGGATTCTCCCGGCTTTGAGTATCGTGCTATGTACTGGGGTCCTCTCAGCAGAGACGAGTTTTCTATGGGTGATACTTATCAGAAGGGCTGGGGCTTTGCTCACACCATATATCAGCTTGTTGGTTTCGGAGATTCAGGCAGCGAAAACCCCTGTCTTACAGATCCGGCTAATATTGCAAAGATCGAGGAGAGCTTCCTTAATAACATTACTCCCCAGCATGACCACTTCTGGGTAGGCCAGAACGACGACGGTGCATACTGCACCTGTGCAAACTGTCAGGCAGTATACCGTGAAGAGGGCTGTCGCGGCGGTACTATGTTCCGTCTTGTCAACCGCCTTGCTGAACTCGCCGAGGAGCACGGCTGCGGTCATGTTGAGATCCATACTCTCGCATACGACTATACCTTCAAGCCCTGCAAGTCCAAGCTTGAGGACAGTGTAGTGGTATACTATGCTCCCGTACAGAGCTGTCCTCTCCATCCCTACAACGAAACAAAGGACTGTAAGCTCAATAAGAGCATAACAGCTCAGCTTACTCAGTGGGATTCTATCACCAACAAGATGTATGTGTGGGATTATTCCACCAACTTCAAGTACAGCCAGACTCCCCTTCCTCTTACCAAGGTGCTGCGCGAGAACTTCAATTGGTTCTATGAAAACGGCATCAGAGGCGAGTTCAACAACGCTACCTCCGACGAGGTCGGTAAGCTTGCTGCCCTTAAGGCATATCTTATCGCAGAGCTTCTCTGGGATCCCGATATGACCGAGGAGGTTTACAGAGGTAAGATTGCAGACTTCCTTAACGCATACTACGGTCCCGGCGGCAACTATATGAATCAGTATGTAGAGCTTCTCGAAAAGCTCAGCGACGGCTCCTGCTCCGGTTTCTCCGGTCATCCCAACTCCGTTATCCCCAACGCTGTTGTTATCGCTAACAACGATAAGGCTTGTGCACTTCTTGATGCGGCAGAGGCTATGTGTGAAAACGAGGAACAGCGTATCCGTATCCGCAAGACCAGAATCTCCTGGACATATATGTATCTCGATGCTCTTCATACCCAGACCTACGAAAAGGGTACAGATGCAGACAGAGCGTATTATCAGGAGCTTGCAACCGAGCTCTACGAGGAAGCAAAGAACTACAACCTCTGCTGGTCCAACTCCGGTTCTGACGGCCAGGCAATGAACTTCAACCCCGAAAAGTCCCCCATCTACTGGTAACCAGGGTCGGAGACCCTGGACCCATCAATCGCGTGAAGTAAACTGAAATCGCTTATCATCACGCGAGGGTGAAAAGAGTCATGGGCGAACAAGGGCACCTGGACCTATAATCGGGTGAAGTGAGCTGTGAACGCTTATCATCACACGAGGGTGAAATGGGTTGTGGACGAACAAGGATACTTGTACCTATAATCGGATGAAGTAAACTGAAATCGCTTATCATCCACGAGGGTGCGGCTTTACAAAAATAAAACAGTTATCCCCCGAGGCTTTAAAAACCTCGGGGGATTATTATTTTGCCTTGACATGACAGAATAAAAATGGTAAAATAATTTGAATTATTGTTTTTGAGGAATCTACTATGAAATATGCAGTTATAGGATGCGGAAGAATTTCCGAGCTTCACATTAAGGCGGCAATAGATTGCGGTCTTGAGTTCGTAGGCCTTTGTGACAAGGTCATGGAGAAGGCAGTTGACAGAAGCAAGCTTCTTCCCTCATCCGAGGGCGTGGGTATATATACCGACTTTATTGAACTTCTTGACAGAGAAAAGCCCGAGCTTGTTGCCGTTACCACCGACAGCGGCTGTCATGCCAAGGTTGCTGTCGAATGTATAAAGAGAGGCATACATACCATAATCGAAAAGCCTATCGCTCTTACCGTAGAGGATGCCCGCGAGATAGTAAGACTGGGCGAGGAGATGGGAGTTTGCGTTTGTGCCTGCCATCAGAACCGCTTTAACAAGAGCATCGTCGCTATCCGTGAGGCGGTAGAGGACGGTCGTTTCGGTAAGCTCTTTCACGGTACTGCCAACATTCGCTGGCAGAGAGATAAGAGCTACTATGATCTTGATACCTGGCGCGGCACCTGGATAGGTGACGGCGGTACACTTATGAATCAGGGAATACATAATATAGATCTGCTTCGCTGGCTTATGGGCGGCGATATCGATGAGGTCTTTGCATATACCGACAGACTTAATCACGATTATATTGAGGCAGAGGATCTTGGTCTTGCACTTATAAAGTTCTCTAACGGCAGCTACGGCGTTATCGAGGGTACCTCCAACATGTATCCCGATGACTTTGAGGAGACCCTTTGCATCTTCGGTAAATACGGAAGAGTCAAGGCAGGCGGATCGTCGGTTAATACCATTGAAGAATGGAGCTTTGCAGATGAGAGCGTTCATCCCGAGGATATAAAGAAGGCAACTCACGAGGCACCTCCCAATGTTTACGGCTTCGGTCACGGAGCTCTCTACAAGGACGTTGTGGATGCTATAAACAACGGTCGTAAGCCCTATATCACTGCAGAGGACGGCATGAGGGCTGTTGAGCTTGTTCTTGCCATATACAAGTCTGCAGCAGAGGGTAAGCCTGTCAAGCTTCCCCTTGACAAATGTGCCACTACCGATTTTGAAGGTAGATTTGACAGATGAAGTACCTGTTTTTTGACTACGACGGAACTCTGACCCACGGCGGAGTTATCTCCGAAAAAAATAAGGAATATCTCGCCAAGGCTCAGGCGGCAGGACATAAAATATTTCTCAACACAGGCAGAAGTAAAGGCAATATGCCCGATCACGTGCTTCGTGATATTCCCTTTGACGGGATGATATGCGGTGCCGGTTATATGGAATATGAGGGCAAGATCCTATTTGAGGAGCATATGCCGACAGCCACGCTTGAGGCGGGACTTGAGTACGCTCGTGCAAAGGGCTGCCGTGTTCTCTATGAAGGCGTGGAAAACCTTTATTCCAACGAGCCTAACCAGTGGTTGCTTGATATAGAGGAGTATCTTCCCTTTGACGACTCTATGCGTATAACCAATATGACTATCGGTAGAGCCCTTGACCCCGAGGACAGAGAGCTGTTTTCCGAGTGCAAGGTGGTGGAGCTTCCCACATACTTTGAGGTCATGCCCAAGAATGTCGGCAAGGCGACAGGACTTAAATATATAGAGGACAACCTTGGCGTAGCCCACGAGGACATCATCGTTTTCGGCGACAGCGAAAACGATATCGAGATGCTTAAGTTTGCCCACACCTCGGTTATTATGAACCATGCTCCCGAGTTCCTCTCAGAGTATGCAACCTACCGTACCGAATCGGATGAAAACGGTGTTGCAGAGGGACTTATAAGACTCCTTGGCTTATGACGGAATAAATAAAAATGTTATTTATTAAAAATGAGGAGGTAAATTATGAATTACCCGACTATCCCCGCATCTGAGTATACCAATAGAGTAAACGTCCTTCGCTGTGAGATGGAAAAACAAAACGTTGATATCGTAATCGGTTTTTCCAACCTTTTGGAGATCGGTATTGTCCGTTATTACTGCGGCTTCGCTCCTGTCAATGAAAGCTCGGCTATTATCATCGGGCTTACCGATAAGGTTACCGTTTGCAGCGGTCAGGCTTCATACGACTACTGCCTGGTGCAGAACAAGCTTCCGGACAGCGAAATTACTATCCTGCCCGAAATAGGTGAAGTCAGCGGTTTCGAGTATGATACCGAGGGTCAGCTTGATTTTTCCGAGCTTTTTGCACAGATCAAGGCTAAGAATCCCAATGCCAAGCGCATCGGATTTATCGGCAGACTGATCTTCCCCGCCATAATAATGGATAAGCTGAGAAAGGCTTTTCCCGATGCAGAGATCGTTGATTTTGATGACGTTCATTATGAACAGAGAATCCGCAAGAGTGCTGCGGAAATTGAGATTCTTAAAACTAACTGGAATATGGTTACCAAGACCTTTGAGACCGTTGTTCCGAAGATCAGCGTAGGCATGACCGAGCGCCACATTGAGGGTATGTTTGAGGCAGAAATGATGAGCCTCGGTGCCGAGAGCTACGTTCAGTCCTTTGCACCCATGGTTGCAACAGGTGAAAAGAACTCGTATATCAGTATGTGCCGCAATACTCTCAGACAGATCAAAGAGAGTGAGATAATAAACCTTGCTGCAGGCGTTTCATACGAGGGATATAACGGAATTATCTGCAGCCCCCTCGTTCTTGGCGAGATCCCGCAGAAGATCAAGGATGCCGTTATGTGCGCTTACGATGCACTTAACTATGCCAGCTCAAAGATGAAAGCAGGCACACCCTGTGACGTTGTTCTTAATGCATATACCGACTATCTTACAAAGCGCGGTTACATAGATTACTGTCCCTACGGCAGTCTTCACAGTACCGGTATGCTCGAGTGCGAGGCGCCGACATTTACCGTTGCCAACAAGCGTGTTATTGAAGAAAATATGGCGATCTGTATCGACGCCTATTTCAAGGGAATGGAATGGGGCTCGTTCAGGGTAGAGGACTGTTATCTGATCACCAAGGATGGTGCAAAGCGTATGACGACATACAACGATACCGCTATCCCCCGTATTTTCGGAGGAAAATAAAAAACAAGAAAAGCTTAAGCAAAAAAACAATTCCGCTTCAAAACGAAGCGGAATTGTTTTTATTTATAATTATATCAGTCGTCAAAATTCTTATCCGTTGCCTTTTCAAAGAGAGCGGTAACCTCTTTGGAAGGAGCCTTGGTAAGAAGGGAAACTACAACAGAGAATACAAGACATACCATAAAGCCGGGGAAGAGCTCGTATATGCCGGTGCTCTTGGAGAGGAATGAAATCCAGAGAACTACCGTAGCACCGCCGGATACGATACCTGCGATAGCTCCTGCATAGGTAAAGCGTTTCCAGTAGAGGGACAGGAGAACTACGGGACCGAACGCGGCGCCGAAGCCTGCCCAGGCATTTTCTACCAGATTCATGATTACGTTTGCGCCCTCGCCCTTACTTGAAGCGATAAAGTAAGCTACTACTGATACCAGCAGAACGACTATACGGCCTACCCAGAGAACCTCCTTGTCGGAAGCATTCTTTCTGAACACGGGCTTGTATATATCGCTGGTAAATGAGGAAGAGGCGACAAGCAGCTGGCTGTCAGCGGTACTCATAGATGCCGCAATGATAGCCGCAAGAAGGATTCCTGCGATAAATGAAGGGAAGAGCATACGGGAGAGCTCGATAAATACGGTGGACTGTGCGCTGTTCTCAAGGAGCTGCTGTCCGATAAGCATTCTGCCGAAGTATGCAACGAAGATGGTTGCGGTAAGAGAGATAACTACCCAGATTATAGCAACGGTCGCGCTCTTCTTGACCATAGATGCCTTCTTGATAGACATAAATCTTACGATGATATGAGGCATACCGAAGTAACCGAGACCCCATGCGAGACCTGAAACTATCTCCTTCCAGTTTGCGGCAAAGGGATTTGCGGTGAAGCCGTATGTAGTTTCGCCGACTGTAATATCGGTGATAGCGGCAGCGCTTACATCCTTGGTAAGTACGATAACGACCGGAACTGCAAGCAAAGCGACCAGCATCAGTATACCCTGGAAAAAGTCGGTCCAGCAAACAGCCTTGAAGCCGCCGAGGAAGGTGTATATGATGATGATCACAGCAAAGATAAGTCTTGCGGTATTGGGATCAAGTGCAGGGAATACGGAGGTGAACACGGTGGTACCTGCAACGAAGGCAGATGCAACGTAAACCGTGAAGCAGACTAAGAATATAACTGCACATATTATCTGCAGGGCAGGATTTTTTGTAACGAATCTGTTAGACAGATACTGAGGGAATGTGATGGAATCGTTTGCTGCCTTTGAAAAACGTCTGAGTCTTGCGGCAACGAATATCCAGTTTGCTATAGTACCCAGAGCCAGACCGATACCTATCCAAGCCTGACCGAGACCGAAGGCGAGTATAGAGCCGGGCAGACCCATAAGGAGCCACGCGCTCATATCCGATGCCTGAGCAGACATTGCGGTTACCCAAGGACCCATTCCTCGTCCGCCGAGGAAGTACTCGGCTTCATTTTTTGATCTTGATTTAATGAAGAAAAACAGTCCTATACTGAGCATCGCAACGAAGTATAAGACAAATGCTAATATTTCTCCCATAATAAATCTCCTTTTATGAATAAATTTGAAACAATTATACACTATTTCTTTACTGAAGTAAAGAGGAAAAGCAAAAAAATCTGCAAATTTATGCAGATTTTTTTGATTTAATATGTATTATCAATCCCAATATCATTATCACGGGGAAAACGGCTGATACAAGGATACCCATGTTCAGGTTATCTCCCAAGGCAGAGGAAACCGTACCTACCACCAAGGGTCCTGCGCCGCAGCCCAGATCTCCGAAAAGAGCAAGGATAGCAAACATAAAGGTTCCGCCGCGTACTGTTTTTGCTGCTATGCTGAAGGTGCCGGGCCAAAGTATTCCCACAGAAAATCCGCATATTCCGCAGCCTATAAGAGATATCCAGGGTATGGGAGAGAGGGATATCACAAAATAACTGGCAAGACAAAGGATACTGCTGAATAGTATCAGCTTTTCGAGAGAGATTTTAATTCTGTTGCCAAAGGAACCGTGGACAGCACGGGCAGTACCCATAAGCAGAGCAAAGAACATAGGTCCCATAAGGTCTCCGAGGCTCTTACGTACCCCCAATTTTTCCGCAAAGGCAGAAGCCCATTGAGCTACCGACAGTTCACTTGAGGCGGCGCAAAACATAATTATTATCATAAGCAAGAAGGTCTTGTTTTTGAAAAGTCCTGCTACAGAATGCTTATCACCGTTGTCTGCGTTTAAAGTACCGAAGGGTACAAAGCAGAAAAGAATGAGATTAAATAAGGGGATTATTGCCCATATGATAGCGAGGGTATGCCAATTGCCCACACCGAAAAAAGCGAAGAACAGGGTAGACAGCATGACTACACCCATACATCCCCAACAGTAGAAGGAATGAAGCAGGCTCATTGCCCCTGCCTTGTCCTCTCCGGGACAGGCTTCTGTTATGGGGCTGATAAGCACCTCGAGGAGGCCTCCGCCCACCGCTGTTATCGAAATGGGTATAGTAAGTGCTGCAAATTTGTTATCCATTGCCTCGGGCAGTATTGACAGAAGCACAAGCCCGCATACCGAAAGAACGTGAGCAAGTACAATGGGGATGCGCCAGCCTGTTTTTTCCACCACAAGGGCGGCTACAAGGTCGGTGAGCAGCTGTATGCCGAAGTTTATACCGATAAGTATACCTATATGGGCGAGAGGTATGGCATAGTCCTTTTCAAAGGTGAGAAAAAGCAGGGGTGCAAAGTTGTTTATTATCGCCTGGGTTATATAGCCTATAAAGCAGGCGGTTATGGTATGTTTATAAGTACGCTTCATATTCTAACTCCTTTTCCCGAATATTATACCAAATTCGAAACTTTTTTCAATAGGAAGTTGCAAAATTGTGATCAATATGGTACAATATAGCAAAATCATTAAACGGAGGATTTAAAATGAAAAAAGGTTTCTTTGCTGAATTCAAGGAATTTATGATGCGCGGCAATGTTATGGATATGGCTATCGGTGTTGTTATAGCAACGGCGTTCGGTGCTATTACCAAGGCTCTGGTCGATAAGATCATCATGCCTCTGGTCGGTCTTCTTATCGGCGGTATCGATCTTGCCAAGTGGGACATCGTGCTTAAGCCCGAGGTTCTTGACGAGACGGGTGCGGTAGTAAAGGAGGCTGTGGTTCTCGGAATCGGTTCCTTACTTGTTACAATTATCGACTTTATCATCATCGCTTTCGTTATCTTCCTCGTTGTTAAGGCCATCAACAAGGCTAAGTCAATAGCTGAGGCAAGAAATAAGAAGGAAGAAGAGCCCGCAGAGGAAGAGGAGGCAAAGCCTACCACTGAGGAGCTTCTTACCCAGATCCTTGAAGAGATCAAAAAGAAATAAGTCAAAAAAGCAACCTTTTGGTTGCTTTTTTTCTTTTTTTGTTATAAAATAGTGATAGACTTATTTTTAGGAGTATGTTATGAGATTTACAAAAGAAGAAGCAATGGATTTTATAAGGGAAAACAATGTCAAGTTTATAAGACTTGCGATCTGTGATATATTCGGCAGGCAGAAGAATATTTCCATCATGCCCACCGAACTTGAGAGAGCCTTTGAAAGGGGCTTTGGCTTTGACGCTACCTCGGTGGAGGGCTTTGCGGATGCAGACCATCCCGATCTTTTCCTGTTTCCCGACCCTGACACCCTTACCCTGCTCCCCTGGAGACCCAGTCAGGGCAGAGTAGTCCGCTTTTTCTGTAACATAAGATACGCCGACGGCAGACCCTTTGAGCTTGACAGCAGGTATATTCTCCGGAAGGCTGTTGATAGAGCCAAGGGGATGGGCATACGCCTGTCGGTGGGCAGCGAATGTGAGTTTTATCTCTTCCGTGCGGACGATGAGGGCAACGCTACCGACATTCCCCTCGATAACGCGGGATATATGGATGTATCTCCCCTCGATAAGGGAGAAAATATACGCCGTGAGATATGTCTGACCCTTGAGGAGATGGGTATCACACCCCTTTCCTCCCATCACGAGGAGGGTCCCGGACAGAACGAGATAGATTTCAGATACAGTAATCCTCTCTGCTCGGCAGACGATGTGGTTACCTTCCGCATGGTAGTAGAGACCCTTGCGGCACGCAGCGGACTTTACGCCGATTTCAGTCCCAAGCCCGTGAAGGAAAAATGCGGTAACGGCTATCATATAGACATCGCACCTATCAGAATAGGCTCTGAGGTGACCGAGGAGAGCGTTGCCGACTCCTTTATGGCGGGCATACTTGACCGTATCGGCGAGATGACACTTTTCCTTAACCCTGCGGAGTGTTCCTATGACCGTATAGGCAGCTACAAGGCACCAAAGTATATCAGCTGGGCACCCGATAACCGCACCCAGCTTATGAGGGTCATCCCCTTTGACGGCAAGTATAAGCGTGTAGAGCTGCGCTCTCCCGACTCTCTTGCCAACCCCTATATCGCTCTTGCACTTATCATTAATGCAGGTCTTGACGGTATCGAAAACGGTATGAAACTCAGCCCTCCCTTTGACGGCAACACCGACAGCCTTGAGCAGCTGCCTGCAGCTCTTGCCGAGGCACAGAGGCTTGCTTTGTCAAGCGAATTTGTTTCCCGTTTTATCCCCGAGAGAATGATCGCAGAGTACACAAGATGACCCAAAAGAACGTATACAGCGTTCTTATCATATCAGCGTCAGAGGATATGAGGCGGAGTTTACGCTCTCTTCTTGACCGTGAACTTTTTCCTGTAACGGCAAACGCGGGAAGCGCTGAGGAATCAAGAAGATTGCTGTTGCATAATTCCTATGACCTTGTTATAATAGATTCACCGATACCCTCGCTCGTATGTCACGAGCTCGCCCTTGATATAACCGAAAAGGGAGGCTCGGCGGTGATGCTCATTACCGACAGGGCATCCTACGACGAAACGCGTTACCGTGTGGAAAGGGCGGGAGTTGTAACGGCACCCAAGCCTCTTGATACGGATATGATAAGCACGGCTATAAATATAATGATGGCATCCCACAGCCGTATGCTCGCCATCGAGGAGGAAAACCGAAGGCTCCGTTTTAAAAACGAGGAGCTGAGACTGTGCAACCGCGCAAAATGGGCGTTGCATGAAAATTTAGGTATGGATGAGCCTACGGCTCACCGATATATAGAAAAAACAGCCATGAATACCCGTACCACCAGGTATGCAGTGGCAAAGCAAATACTTAAGGAGTACGAATAATGAAGCGTATCTTAATATTGCTTCTGTTGGCTCTTATGCTGGTCTCCTGCTCGGAGCAGGAGCCAAAGGATACTGCAGAGGTAACACAATCAGACGCGACATTGGAGACAGAAGAGACTCAAGCTTCCGAGACGGCAGAGGAGACGGAAGCAAAACAGCCTGAGCTTCCCGAAATTCTTCCCGAGGACAGAGAATTGCCCCTTGCCACCGAGGAGAACGGAGCACTCAGATTAGGCTATGAGCGTCAGCTCTTTCTTGACGGATATCTGATAGACACCGACAAAAGCGACGCTTACATCAACCCCGAAGCACCGGTAAAGCAGGAGATCTCATTCAGATTTGACAAGAGCTACGAGCGGGGCGACTGTGTGTATCAGAACATAGTCAGGATGCCCGACGGCAGCTACCGTATGTACTATAAGGCCTATGCAGGGCTTCGACGTATCTGCTATATTGAGTCTGAGGACGGTCTTACCTGGACCCGTCCCCAGCTTACCACCAACCGCTTCGGCGGAGAAAATACAAACATCGTTACCACCGACGAGGTAAGCCCCGACAACCTGTTTGTGTTCTACGATACCAACCCCGACTGCCGTGACGGACGAAGACTGAAGGGTGTTTACGGACAGTGGGGCGAGCATCTTACCTTACAATATTCTTATAACGGCAAGGGTGATCATTTTCCCTTCGGAGGCGGCTTTGGCGAAAGAATAATGGGCAAGGCTCCCTCTACGGGCGGCTGCTATTATGACACGCTCAACACCATGTACTGGGATGAGTACAGAGGTCAGTATGTTGCCTTTGTCAGAGGATTTCATAACGAAAAGGGCAATTACGCCCTTTCCGCAACCTTTGTAACCAACTATCCCCATAAATTGATCCGTGATATCCGAGTGTCCTTCAGCGACGACGGCAAGAGCTGGTCTACGCCCCAGCCTCTCAGCTACGGTGACGGGGACAGCATCCAGATGTACGCCAACGCCATCACCCCCTATTACCGTTCTCCCGGATTATATGTGGCTTTGCCTACCAGATTTTTTGAGGAAAGCGGTGATAAGCGTACACAGGTATACTTTATGACCAGCCGTGACCTTCTTAACTGGACAAGGACCGATGCTCCCTATCTCCTACCCGAAAGCGGAGATAGCTTCAGCTATTCTCAGGGCAACGGATATCCCTGTGTCGGCTTTATCGAGACGGGGGAGGGTGAGATGTCCTTCTATATGAAGGAAAAATCTCACGGCGGCGGCGTACCCACCCTTTACCGCTATACTCTGCGTGCCGACGGCTTCACCTCGGCTATGGGCTCTACCCTTACCACCAAGCCCTTTACCTATAAGGGCGATAGTCTTGAGCTTAACTTTACGGGTGAGGTCAGGGTAACTATGACGGGTAAGGACGGCGTATCCGTCGTAAGCCAATGGCTTACGGGTGACGAGATAGCAAAGACTGTTGAATTTAACGGTGACCTTCCCACGGGAGAATGTACTCTCACCTTCGAAATGAAGGAGGGCACGAAGCTCTATTCATTCAAATTCAATTAAGGAGATATAAATTATGAGAAAGATCGTTGCATTATTACTTCTTGCGGCAACCCTGCTTTGCTGTTCTGCCTCGGTTTTTGCAGAGGGTGAGGCTGCAATGCCCTTTACCGACGTAAAGGAAAGCCATTGGTTCTATGACGAGGTAAGCTATGCTTATACCAACGGTATCTTCAAGGGTATGACCGAAACTACCTTTGAACCCAATACCGCTATGACCAGAGCTATGTTTGTTCAGACTCTTGCCAATATAGAGGGGGCAGAGCTTACCCCCTATACCGACAGCGCCTTCCGTGACGTAAAGGAGAGCCACTGGTATGCCCCTGCGGTAAAGTGGGCTGTTGAGAACGGAATCGCTTCGGGTGTGGGCGGCGGCCGCTTTAACCCCAATACCTATATGACCCGTGAGCAGCTTGTTACCATGCTCTGTAACTATTCCAAGGTCAAGGGACTTCTTTTGGGCGACGATCCCACAGCTCTTGATGGCTTTGAGGATGGCTCAAAAACCTCT
>JAZNKU010000196.1:0-8733 GCA_045578685.1 Eubacteriales bacterium | reverse complement strand
TACATTCTCACGTTCCGCTTTGCGGAACATATCGCGACCCGAAGGGGCATATCGCTCTGACAAGAATATCGCATCCGCTGAGCGGATATATCGCGTCACCGAAGGTGACATATTGACATTTCGTGATAAATGTTGTAAAATATTTCTATGTATATATTTAAACGAAACATTGATAAAAGAAAGCTGATACGCTACGGCATATACGGACTGTTTTTCATTGTCCTTGCCGTGGTGGTGAGCCTTTGTGCCATATGGATAAAGTACAAGGTTATGGACTTTGAGGCCATGATGACCAAGCCCGAGAGCCGTGAGTACAGTGTCTATTATAACTCGCTCAACCACAAGCAGCAGCTGCTCTACAATTCAATAACCTCGGCTGCCAAGGAGCTTTCGGATGAAAGCGAGATTCTTCACTATTCTTACGATATGAATGAGTTTCAGAGTGTTATCGGCTGTATCCGCGGCGACCGTCCCGAGCTTTTTTATATCGATTACGACAATCTGGTGCTCTATCACTCCAATCACCGAACCAAGGTGGGTATGGTCTATCTCGACAAGGTAGATGCGATACCGGGTATGATAGAGGAGTACAACTCTGCCATTGAGAGGGCAATGGAGCTTGTTCTTCCCTCTATGACCGATTATGAAAAGGAGATAGCCATAAACGACTGGCTTCTCGACAATTGCTGTTATGCATTGGGTGAGCGTAACGCTCTTTCGAGCACCTCCTACGGGGCTCTCGTTCGGGGACAGGCTTACTGTGACGGCTACGCTTATGCGGCAAAACAGCTTCTTAACAAGGCATATATAGATTGCCTTGTAGTTTACGGCGAGGCTGACGGAGCCGAGCATGTATGGAATATGGTGGAGATAGACGGAATGTTCTATCACCTCGACGTAATGTGGAACGATGCCGATATCGGTTCTGACAGCAGATTGCGTTTTCACGGTTACTTTAATTTAAGCGACGATATGATCAGGATAGATCATAGCTACGAAAACGACGGGACTCTCCCTTATGCCGTGAGCGACGGCAGCTATTATAAGGGAACGGGATGCTACGCCGCCACCAAGGCCGAGCTTGAAGAGGTGTTTTACAATCAGCTCAAAAGGGCGGTTTCGGAAAAGCGTGAATATATCGAGCTTCTTTGTCCCGAGACCAAGTCCAACGAGGATATAGGTACACCTTATACCGCGGCACTTAAAAGAGTAAATTCCGAGCTTGGATACGAGGCTCTCTACGAGGCGTTCAGCGTATATGACGCTACAGCCCGTGACAACTCGGTTACTATACAGATATTCTATAATTAGCAAATACAGAAAGGAATTTTCATCATGATAAATATCGCATTATTAGGCTTCGGTACCATCGGCAGCGGTACCGCAGAGGTTCTTAAAGTAAATGCCGAGGCTTGCAAGGCTAAGGCAGGCGACGAGATCAATGTTAAGTATATCCTCGACCTCCGCGATTTCCCCGACTCCGAGTTCGGTGACCGTGTAGTACACGATTTTGACGTTATCGTAAACGACCCCGAGGTTAAGGTAGTTGTTGAGATGATGGGCGGCAGCCACCCTGCATACGAGTTTTCCGTTGCTGCTCTTAAGGCAGGCAAGAGCGTAGTTACCTCCAACAAAGAGGTTGTAGCAAACTTCGGCTGTGAACTTCTTGCTCTGGCAAAGGAAAATAACGTAAGATACCTCTTTGAGGCATCTGTCGGCGGCGGTATTCCGATCATCCGTGCCATGACCGAGTCCCTTGCAGGTAACGAGATCTGCGAGATCAACGGTATCCTCAACGGTACCACAAACTATATCCTCACCCAGATGAAGACCTACGGCAAGACTATGGCTGAGGCACTTAAGGAAGCTCAGGAAAAGGGCTATGCAGAGGCTAACCCCGATGCGGATATCCTCGGTATCGACGCTTGCCGTAAGATCTGTATCCTCTCTGCACTTGCTTTCGGTGAGCTTGTAGCAAGTGACCTTGTGCTGACCAAGGGTATCACCGAGATCACCACCGAGGACGTAGAAAAGGCAGAGGCTAACGGACAGGCTATCAAGCTTGTGGCAAGAGCCGCAAAGACCCCCGAGGGCAAGCTCTATATGGCAGTTTCCCCCGTAGCGGTAAATAACGATAACCCCCTCTCCACCGTAAACGACGTATTCAACGCAGTTCTTGTAAGAGGTAATACATTAGGTGACGTAATGTTCTACGGTGCAGGCGCAGGAAGCCTCCCCACCGCATCCGCAGTTGTAGCAGATATTATTGACATCTGCCGTTGCCTTGATAACCAGCCCACCCAGCAGCAGTGGACAAAGAGCACAAACGTAACTTCCGAAATGACAGAGGAGATGGCAGCAGACTACGCAAAGCGCGTGGGAACACCGCTTTGCTAAAATCAGAATTTATAAATTCTGATTTTAGAATGCAAAATGCAAAATGCAGAATGCAGAATGCAAAATTAAGGAAAAAATAGTCCCCTAAGGGGACTATTTTAACTTCAACTCTAAACTCATAGTTGTAAACTCATAACTCAATTAAAAAGCCTTCCGAACGGAAGGCTTTTGATATTATCTGAACAGGTCCTCGTAAGTATATCCGAGGCTTTCGAGAAGCTCGGTAAAGACGGTCATAAATTCCTCGTGCAATGCTTGCCACTGCTCTTCTTCCGGATCTCCCGGAGAACTTAAGATATAATCATAATTTGTAAATCCTTCAAGTATCAGATCTGCACCTATGATATAGGGAAAATCAAACGTGCCATCCTCTTTTGCAATACGCTGATCATATGTATAGCTGTAATGATCTGTCAGTGCATAGATATCGAAATATAAGCTTTCCGTAATACCGTCGGCATTATCCTTGTAATAATTGATAGCGATAAAGCTTTTATCCTTGGTGCATCTAATGTTCAGGGTGGCGTCTTCCTTTGTAACGCTCCATTCCATATCACGGTCAACCGACGAATCCTCACCGTTTGTAATAATGTGATCGCATATGGCGGCAAATACTCCGTCGCGGAACGCGGGTCCGTCATAATTAAAATAGGTTTCCAGAGCCTCCAGCATTACACATATCTCGGCTCTGGTGGTATTTCTGCGGGGTCTTAATTCTCCGTTACCGTAGCCCTTTATGATTTCCGAAGCAACAGCCCACTGCATTTGTGTCAGAGCCCAATCCGAGATAGTATCGGCATCGGTAAAAGCCGAGAGATCGTCGGTATAGTCCATATTATATCCCTTGTATTCAGCAAAGAGACAAAGCATCCTTGCCACCTGCTCACGGGTGATGGGATCATTGGGAGCAAAACGAGTTTCGCTCACACCCTTGACGATGCCCTTTTCCACGCCCCAGGCGACGGCGGCATTGTACCAATGGCTTGTTTTAACATCCTCAAAATTCAGCTCTACATTCTTATAATAGGTATCGTTGAGCATATCACCCGTGCTTTGTGCCAGCATCTGCATAAACTGTGCTCTGGTTAGGGTATCGTTGGGACGGAAAACTCTCTCGCCCTTTTCGTTTATCATTCCTGCTACATATTCGTTCATCCACGCATTTAACACAGGATAATAATACCAGTCACTCTCTCGTATGTCGGCAAAACCGTTATATGCAGAGGACACAGTTGCAAAGGTTGCTATAAACATAATCAATGTCAATAGTATTGCAATTATTTTTTTCATATTCTTTCTCCTTTAATTCTCTATCCACTGTGCTTCGAGGCTGATGTCGTAATCTATAGGCATAAGAGAAGCTTCGGTTATTTGAACGGTCTCTCCCGTTATCGGATATTCAAACCACCAACCGTTAAAGCTATAGCCTTCGCGGGTAGGCGTTGGCAGAGTTCCCATAGGCTTACCGTATTCAACGAGTATATATTGCGTATCTCCTTTGCCGCCGTTATATATAAAGTTTACCCGATTGCCGATGCGCCAGTGAGCGTATAAGGTGGTATGGCCTTTGGTCGGGTCGGGTCGCTTTGAACTGCCGCCCTCGGGTTCGTTCCACCAGCCCAAAAACTTATAACCGTCCCTGGTTGCATAACCCATAGAATATACTTGTTCTCCGTAATACAGGTCTTCGTGCGTTTGTGACGGCGTACCTCCGTTGCCGTTGTATGTTATACGGTATTTCAGTACGGCGTATAAAGTAACGTCACCGTGAAATTCGGCATATGAGCCGCAGGCATACTTTACCTCTTTTGACCAATCGTAGTTTGTCCAACCCATCATAAAGAAACCGGGTATATCAGTGTCGTAGAGCTGAGTTTTTTCTCCCGCCGTCGCCGTCTTTACCGCAAGGGTTGAGCCGTCGGCTGACTTGTAGGTTATGCTTATCTTTTTTGCGGGGGCTTGAGTTTCTTTATCAGGCTTAGGTGCTTCGGTTACCTTTTCTGTTTCCTTGGGTTTGGTATCTTTTGCAGCAGTGGTATCTGCTGTAGTAGTATCAACGGTCGTTGTGTCTGCGGTTGTTGTATCCTCTGTCGTCGTATCCTCGACGGTAGTATCGCTTTCCTCCGGCTCTGTTTCGACGGGTTCGGTCTCTTCGGGCAGTTCTTCGGTTTCGTCAGACTCGGGCATTTCTATCTCCTCGGTGTCCTTTACCGCGACCTCGGGCAGAGGATCGGGTAGCTTCGCGTTTACCACGGGGTCTGTCATAAACATTACTGCTATGATTATACATACCGCCACTACACCGAAGCTGACCCAGAAGGCGGGCTTACGGTAGTTAAGGATATTTTTTATTCTGTCCTTTACGCCCACCTCACCGAAAGCAAGGGGAGAGGGTCTGTATCTGTTTCCGATTACGGCACACTCAAGCAAGGCACGGGTATATGATTTCTTGGAATCCACGTCCATATTACGCGTTACCGCCTCGTCACAGGCAAGCTCTATGTCACGGCAGAGAAGTATATATCCTACCCATACCAAGGGATTGAACCAATGAAGTATGGCAACGAATAAGCCTAAGGGCTTCCACAGATAGTCAAGCCTCTTTATGTGGGCATTCTCGTGGGCTATGACATACTGCTTCTGCTCTGCTGGAGTATTTGACGGGATATATATCCGGGGATTTAAACTTCCGAGGATAAAGGCGCCCTTGATGTTGTCGCATATATAGATATTGTCATTTTCGTGAAGGGATATTGCGGTCTTTTTCTTTATAAGAACAAAGCTCACTAAGGTATACACCGACAGAACAGCTATACCAACCAGCCATACTATCCACAGTACGGATAAAATATCTATAGAGTTTGACGGTGCTACAGGCTCCGAGGGAAGCGTAGGTGTAACGTCGGGTATCACCTCGGGGGTTATATCGGGTATTGTCTGTGGGGCAAGAACCTGTATATCCGGAACTGCGCTGACCTTGGTCTTAAAGGAAAAGGGAAGCACTAACCTCAATCCCGCCAAAGCCCAGAGTATGCAGTTTATGTTTTTAGATACCTTGCCCGTCAAGGGTCGGATAAGAAGTATCGCCGCTATCATAAAGGAGGCGGTTATACTCATATTCAGTATCTCTGTAAAAACGGTATTCATATTATTTTTCTCCGTAGTTATCTATCATGGTTTTGATAGCGTCGATATCCTCTTGGCTTAACTTCTTCATACTGGTAAATGCGGCAATGAAGTTGGGAAGGGAGCCGTCAAAGCTCTCTTCTACAAATTTCTCGGACTGGATGGCATTGAATCTCTCCTTTGATATGAGAGAGGTCACCTCTCCGCCTTCGTTTTTAAATATTCCTCTGTCGCAGAGCTTGCGAAGCACGGTATAAGTGGTGGATTTCTTCCACTCAAGTTCCTTTTGGCAGAGCTTTACCAGCTCTCCCGATGATATGGGTTCGTTGTCCCATATCAGATCTGCAAAACGGCTTTCTACCGTTCCTAATCTCATATCTTCCATTTTTATCACCTCGTTGGTTTATTGTCAGTAGACCTTGCATCTTTAGTCTATCACCAATAGACCGTTTTGTCAAGTGTTTTTTACAAAGTGGTGCATAATACTGCTTTTTTGGTACAATGCGTTAATAATGTAAAATGAAAATTAATGAAGAAAATAGTCCCCTTAGGGGACTATTTTCGACTTTAACTCATAACTGTAAACTCATAACTCATAACTGACAAAAGCCTTCCGATTGGAAGGCTTTTGTCAAGTGGATCTCGGTCAACTGTTACCGACCATGTATATCATATGTCCGTCGTCGGTGACGTAGTATTTATCTTCGCCGTTGATGAGATATACTCTGAAATCTGTTTCATACAGAGATAATCTTACCGTCTGCATAACCGAGACGGGAGCTGTATCCGGATACTTTTCAACAAACAGTGCCTTTACCTCTTCATCGCTGATTCCGGGGTAAGTGTAATCAAGTTCGATTATACCCCAGCCCTTATCGGTCTTGACCCATCCTCTGTTCTTGTAAACGGGTCTTGCCTCGTCAAACACAAAGTCGGTGAGCATATTGCCGTTGATATCGGCATAGCCCCACTTGCCGTCGCGGCAGAGGGTGATTACTCCGTAGGTAGCCTGATAGGGTACATACTCGTTTTCGTAGAGAGAATTAAAGAGCTGCTTGACAGAAGGAGAATATTCCAAGGGAAGTATCTCATTACCCTCTGTGTCATAGTAGCCCCATTTCCCGTCTTTTTTCATGGCAACCACACCGTTACTGTATCTTGAGTACATTTCAAAGCCGCTGCACTTTAGCTCTCTGCTTACAAGGATTCCGTAGCCATCGGTGTTTTCGTATTTGTAGTCCACCTCGCTCCAGAACATTTCGTCCTCGCTTAAGGGCTGTCTTGTACAGAGGCTGACTATGGCGGTAGGGCTGACCTTCTCCGCGGGCGCATAACCGCCGATATATGCGGTATAGATCTCTCCTGTTTCAAGGTCGTAT
This sequence comes from Eubacteriales bacterium, assembly GCA_045578685.1. Lineage (GTDB taxonomy): Bacteria > Bacillota > Clostridia > Oscillospirales > CAG-272 > RGIG7300. Next base: position 1,831 of record JAZNKU010000196.1, on the reverse strand, counting down.
ATCAGAGGACCGGTATAAGGTCCGTCATGACCTCCGGCATACTCTTCAAGAGCATATGTCTCGATATTCAGGCGGTAGAGGTGGTCTGTGATGCCGCAACAGACGTCGCAATATCCGTAGCCGTATCCGTCGCTGTTAAGGTATGCTTTGACATTACCTTCAGAGTCTATAAGCATATATGAGCTTCCGTCCTGCCAAAAGAAGAGACCGAAGGAGCATATATCGTTAGTCATTACCGAATAGACAGGCTGGATGTCACCTGTAAGCGAGGGCTCCAGTAACCATCTGTAGGGTGCTTCGGGCTCGGTTTCTTGTGCTTCTTCCGTCTCGCGAACTATGGGTTCTTTGGTTTCGGTAACCTCGTCGGTTTCCGTCGGAACAGGGACGGGTTGCGTTTTACATGAGACCAGCGTTGTCGCTGTTATGATGATGCATAAGAGAATTGCCAAAAGTCGTATTGATTTTTTCATTTTATTATTCTCCAAAAGCTTTATATAATAATGATATCACTAAATGTTGGGAAAATCAACATTTTATTTTCTTTTTCAAACAAATAAGAGCCGTACAGTTTATTATAGTCATCAAAGCTATTGTGATGTCACTTAATTCCCATACGAATTCAAGAGAAAGAACAGCTCCGAGTATACAAGCAAAGCAATAGACGACAATATACGCTTTTTTATATACTTCTTTTTTGGTAAAATAATAAATACTTTCCACCGCATAGTAGGACCAGCATATGACTGTAGACAGAGCGAAGAAGAATATGGCTGCCGCCAACATATATCCTGCTGCCCCTCCGTAGAAGGATTCGTATGCCTTTATGGCAAGCACCATTCCGTCATACTCGGCAATATGTTGGGGATACATCAATATTACAAGAGCGGTGAGGGTGCAGAGAAGTACGGTATCCACAAAGACCTCGAAAATTCCCCAGTACCCTTGTTTTACGGGAGAGTCGGTATCAGCGGTTGAGTGAGCGGTTGGGGCTGTTCCGCAACCTGCCTCATTTGAGCCGATTCCTCGGACCACTCCGTAACGAAGCGATTTCATTATCAGAAAACCCAGGACACCGCCCACGGCAGAATCGGGAGTGAAAGCCGAGGTGATGATATTCTTTATGATATCCGGGATAAGTGTATAGTTGGTACAGATAAGAATGAGAGAAACGATTATATACGCCACTGACAGTATGGGTATCATACGGAGGGTAAAAGAGGATATTCTGCCTATTCCCTTGTATATAACAAGGAAGGCAACTATGGCAATGATAATTCCTATCCATACAGGAGGGATGTTGAACTCGCTTTCAAAGGAGAGGGCTGCCGCATTGACCTGTATGATGTTACCTACGGTGAATGAGGCAATGATACATAATACAGAGAAAAGTCCGGCAAGCCGAGGCAAGCCGAGGCCGTCTCGGATATAGTATGCCGCACCGCCGTGTTTACCCTGTCTGTAAAGTATGGCAAGATATATCTCGGCGTATTTTATTACCATTGCCACAAGGGCAGACACTATCATCCAGAATACCGAGCCTGCTCCGCCCATATGTATAGCTGTGGCTACACCTACTATGTTGCCGACACCGAGAGTTCCTGCAAGGGCAAGTGTCATTGCCTTGAATGAGGATAACATATTTTTACCCATAAGGCCTTTTATCACCCTAACAGGCGAGGTCAGGGGAAAACCTCTGAGCCGAATGAGCAAGACTCCGCCGCATATAAATAATACGGCAAACATAACGGGGGACAATATGAGTTTGTTGAGGGTTGATATAATATTCATACCATATAGATATGCAGAAGTTTAATTCGGAATGCGGAATGCG
>JAZNKU010000195.1:0-3857 GCA_045578685.1 Eubacteriales bacterium | reverse complement strand
TGAGAATGGCGTGCTGTGCTTTCATTTCGTCAAGCTCGTTACAGCCTGTGAAAAGGGAGCAGAGGAGTATCAAAGACAGTATAAGCGTTATAGCTTTGAGTGGCTTTTTCATATGTAAGTCCTTTCCTTATACGGGATCATTATTAACGAAGTCCCAAAGAACGTGGTCTTCCTTAAACTGCTGCAGCATTATATTCTGAAATACGCTCTCAAGCTCAAGGGGGATGCGGTATCTTTCGGTAACGGTGCCGTCGGGATCCTTCATAACCGAATATCTTCCGTTATGATATTCGATGCCGTATACACTCGAGCGGTTGAATATCAGATCCTCAGAACATTCGTAGAGGTGACAGTAGGAGTACACCTCGTGTTCATTGTAGTTCTCAACCCTTTCGGTTACATCCAAGGCAAGAACCGCCTCTACCGCGCTTTTTTCCTCAGGGGAAAGAATATAGTTTCCGCTTACCTGTTCACCAAGCTCGGTATCGTAATAGTAATAATGGTATGCCAGCACCTCGGGCTCAAAGGGTTTTTCCAGCCTTTCAACGTGGCTGTCATATTCATCAGCACGGCAGTAGTAGACCCTATCATAATTCTTGCTGTTATAGGTATAAAGATACCTGCCGTCGGAGGTTACCTCTCCTGTGAATATGTAGTGAGACTCGGACAGAAGCACGGGTACATCGGGTGCGGTGACGTAGATATAATCGGTCTGTACGAGATTAAAGTTGAAATAAAAGGAAGCCTTGCGGATGGTATTGATCGGGATATATTCACTGCCGTTCAGAAGAATATTGCCGTCTCCCGTTTTTACCGCGTGAACTTTTCGCATTTCGTCAAGCTCGTTACAGCCTGTGAAAAGAGAGCAGAGGAGTATCAAAGACAGTATAAGCGTTATAGCTTTAAGTGATCTTTTCATAATTTTTTATATTTCATCCTCGAAGAAATCCAAATAAATATTATCTGCCGCAAATTGACTTGCCATAATGCCGGCAAATATACTCTCCAGTTCATCGGGAACGCGGTGGACCTCGGTGATAGTATTACCGATATCGCGTGTAACGGCGTATCTGCCGTTCTTATATTCGATACCCAACACCATACGGTTGAATATAAGGTCATCGGAGCATTCATACAGAATGCAGTATGATTCTGCCTGATATACAGAGTAGTTTTCCAACTGTACCGGTTCAACAGAGCGCAGTACATCCTCTACCGCCTTTCGTTCCTCCTCTGTGAGGGTATAGTTGCCGTATATCTCCTCGTCGTTTTCATAATCGTAATAGTAGTAGGGATACGCTAATACCTCGGGCTCGAAGGGTGCCTCAAGGCGTTCTGTGAGCTTGTCGTATTCTTCAATGAGGCAGTAGTAGACCGTGTCGTAGTTTTCGTCATATATACAAATATACTTGCCGTCCTCGGATACGTCACCGAAGTTTTCATAGAAGCCCTCTGACAGAAGCACGGGAACGTCGGGCTCGGTGACATAGATATCCCGGGTTTCTATTATCTCAAAGTTGAATAATGAGGTAAGTGAAGCAAACGGTACGTATTTATACTCGTTGCCGTTCAGAATAATGTTGTCCTTTTCATTTTTCACGGCGTGAGAGCGTCTCATTTCATCAAGCATATCACAGCCTGTGAAAACAGAGCAGAGAAGTAATGCTGACAGTATAAATGCCGTGATTCGTATATATCTTTTCATTGTGTTATCCTTTCATTTCATTCAAGATTTAACTTTTTCTTGATAACGAAATGTGTTATCAGATAGAATATCGCGCATCCGATAAAGGTAAATATTATACTTGCCCCGAAGAAAATATGTACCGAGCCGAAGGGGTTTTGCTCGATAAATCTGCCTATTTTCTCAAAGGGAATAGTGTCGTAGCTTAACGAGAGTACGGTCGTGAGAATGGTGGTAATTATTCTTCCGATAAAGTAGTAGATGAAGTAGATAGCTACTGCCCAGCCTACACGGCTCCTATTAAAGGTCTGACCGAGGGCAATACAGGCATATATCAGAAGCATACCCGAAAAGATCGAAAGGATAAGAAGAATAAGGAATTCTGCTATATACAGTATAGCGTGAGCGTTACAAAATTCAAAGAATTCTTTTAAGATATATGCCGCCGCCTTGAATATTTCGACAGCTACCTCGCCTGCAGTCAGAACGAACACCGACAGAACTGCTATAATAATGGTGGACAGCATAACGGTCACAGCGGCGCATGCCTTTATGAGAATATGCTGTACGGGGGTAACGGGCAGGGTAAAGGTCAGGTAACCCTCTCCTGTAAAGAGATTGTTGTGGAAACGCTTGATACATACAATGAATGTAAGAACAAAGGAAACTATGATAGCCGTACCGTAGAAGAACATGGTACTGCCGAATATTACGTCATACGCGGTGGTGTCTGCTTCAAAGAACTGAACGAATCTGCCAAGTAATGCAACGCAGAGGATAATTATCTCGATGGGAAGCCACTTGCGCAGATATGAGAGCATTTCATGCTTATAAAGTTTATTACACATAATTATTTCTCCAAAAAAACATTTTAGTAACTGCTTATTTCAAATCGGGCACAGAACGGTGAATTTAAGAATATAAACGACCCGATTACGGGGTGAAGGGGACAGTCCCTTCCCATCTGAACATCTCTCTGAACAATTCGTCAACGCTCTTGCCATTTTCTTCTCTTATCTCCTCTACGGTCTTGTGGAGGATTATCTTGCCGTCCTTGATAAATACCGCCTCGTCCAGTATCTGTTCGATATCCGAGATAAGGTGGGTAGAGAGAAGAACGGTGGCATCGGGATTATAATTGTTTATAATGGTAGAAATAACGTAATCTCTTGCAGCAGGGTCAACGCCTGCGATAGGCTCGTCAAGGACGTAGAGCTGCGCGTTACGGCTCATGGTAAGTATAAGACAAACCTTCTCCTTGTTGCCTTTGGAGAGAGTTTTGAGCTTGTGATTAGGGGATATATTCAGATTTTCGAGCATTTTATATGCAAGCTCGGGTCTGAAATCCGCATAGAAATCGCAGAAATAGTTTACTATCTGCTTTACCGTCATCCAGGAGTTGAGATATATTGCATCCGGCATATATGCCACAAGGCTCTTTGTTTCAACGCCGGGCTTTTTGCCGTCTACGTATACCTCACCCTCTGTGGGAGTCAGAAGTCCGTTGATAATCTTTATAAGTGTGGTCTTTCCCGAACCGTTGGGTCCTAAAAGCCCCACGATCTTTCCTGATGTCAGGGTAAGGTCGATACCCTTTAACGCTTCGGTCTTGGCGTATTTCTTTACAAGACCTTCTACCTTTAAAATCTCAGTCATTGTTCCACTCCTTTACGTACTGTTTAAGCTCCTCGTCTGTCATGCCCAGGTTTTTCATTTCATTGAAAAAGACCTCGGTCTTTTCACGGCGCAGCCTGTCGAGGGTAAGCTTTGCCTTTTCTGTGTTTTCGGATACAAACCAGCCCGAACCGCGCACAGAGTAGAGGATACCCTCCTGTTCCAACGTTTCGTAAGATCGCTGCATGGTGTTTGGATTGACGCCCACAGCCAGCGCCGCTTCACGGACGGATTTTATCCTTTCGTTCGGTTTAAGTCCTCCCAGTGCCACGTCCAGACAGATGTGTTCACATATCTGCGGACACAGGGGCTTGTTTTTGTCTAATATTCGATGCACTATATCACCTCACTGTACTACTGTACTAATACAATAATACAGCATAAAACGGTATTTGTCAAGAGAAGAATTACAAAAACTCATCGGAGGAGGTTTTGTGAGTGAGGAGTGCGGAATTGAGGAGATTTTTGTCGCCTGACAGCTCCAAAAATTCCGTTGAAT
>JAZNKU010000194.1:0-2670 GCA_045578685.1 Eubacteriales bacterium | reverse complement strand
GTTACCTCATCTACGGTTTCCTCGTCGTACGCTCGGGTCATATCCGCAGCTATGTATGAGAAACGGTACTTATTTTCGGCATCGTATGCTTTGCCGAGTATTGTCAGCTGATTCATCGAGGCGCACGTCATTGCGCTATCTAGTGTGTATGGCGCGATAATTCTCGTTATATCCTGTCTGAGAGACTGACCGCCGGAGTATACGTGGTCTCGCCAACCGCCCTCCACGATAAATCCAGGATTGTATACAAGAATGGAGTTTGAGGAAATGGTCTGCCTTGTATAAGCGGCGTGATGTCCTATACCGTGTGTAGTATAATAGCCGGAATCCGACGCTAACATTCCCTTATAGTATATCTGGAAGGAGCCCGCCTCGGCGTGTGAGTGACTTGCGGAATAGAACTCGGGCATAGTCATATACACCGCCACCGCATTTTTGTCGTTCCACGCGCTTCTGGCAAAGACAGCGCTGCCGGGGAATTTTGTCATCTTGACTAAAGGTCTTTTCTCAAACGGATCGGTCGGCTCAAGCTCGGGATCGTTAAGTATAAGGTACCGGACAGCCGACACGTAGGTGTTGTTCATCAATTTATCGAAGTCGGTTTTGCTGTTATAGCACTCATAGGAGAAGCCCTTGAGAGCCGAATCGGAAAACAGACTTGACGAGAAGAAGCAGGATGAGAAATAGTCCTCGAATGATGAGGCTGCGACGTCACCCATCTCAAAGACGTGTATCTTATCGTAGGTAAGACCGGGCAGGGTAAAGTCCATGAAAGTATTTGCCACGGCATATAGCTTTTCGGAGTCGAAAAGCTGTGTCTTGCCTTCGGTCATAGCTAAAATAAGAAATTGCGCGTCAAGCAGATTGCAGAAGCGGAAAGGAGCGTAATATGCGCCCTCCCAGTGCTTCTCGGACGAGAGCATAAAGTTCTGCGCGGGTACTATGTCGTGATAAAGCCGTCCCGCGACGAACTCGTATATCTCGGGGTGTTCGTCGTATACCGCAATACCGAGGGATAGATAGCTTCTGAGAATCTGACATTCAACGGTGTGGTGGGCTATTGCGCCTTCCTTTGCCGGAGGGCAGCCTACCTCCATTCGTACACCGAGCAAGTTTATTGCGCCCCTTACAATCTGCTCCCTGTCGGAGTCTGTCATAAGGTTGTAGCACCAATCGTAGACGCACGCCGCAACATACATTGTCAGTCCGTAAGCACGGTATGGGTCTATTTCAATATGCTCTGCGGTAAGAATTGCGTTTTTAATGTTGTATATCGCTTGATAGCCGTAGAGCTCCTCGCCTGTCATAAGATAACGGAACGCCTTGGCCTCGATACGTGTCAAAAGCTCAAAGGTGTTGCCGCCGTATTCGCCCGTCATATTCTTTTTATAGTATTCAAGGTAGGCTTTGTAGGCGGAGTCGTTCTGCGGTTTTGCGAGATTGCTTTTGATTTTGTCTATGTTATAGGGGGATATCATAACCCTGGGGTGCATCCCTTTTGTGGGATACACCGGCGGAGGAGCAAAAGGAGATTTAAACCTCTCAAGCACGGTGTAGTCACCGAAAATTGAGTCGTCAAAGAGCGTATTAGCTCTTTTGACAAGCTCTACTGTTTGTAAATCTGATGCGTTATACATTTTAATCTCCTTTGAGAGACTTATTGAGCTCTATCTCTATTCCTATTACGCCATAGGTATCTTGCATTTCCTTTGAATAATATAAATCCATATCTTTTGCGGAGGCGGCAGATATATCATTATCGGTGTATCCGCATTTTGAAAGGGGAAGGTGATTATACAAGTCTTCAAATGAAGGGAATGTGTGAAGAGCGACAACCGTGCAGCAAAGTGATAAGTCGGTGTTGAGAGAATTGACAAATTCAATTTCATCGCCAACGGCAATCGCCCTGCGTTTATCGTCATTAAGACGCAATTCGATCGTTTTGATTCCGCTTTTTATCATGTTGTACGGTCTGTCGTGTAATTTCATTTGATGTTTCATTTTGACTTTTCCTTCAACGTTGTTATGGAAGAAACAAGCATACGGCGGAGTTCTCCACAGTCATGCAAGAGTTTATGCACCTTGGCTTCTTCGACAATATTTGCTTTAACGAACAACTCTAACCAATACTCTGTTTCATAACATTCCTTTAAAGCGATTTTGAGCTTTGAAAGAAAATCCGCCTTACTCTGAGCGTAATTAGCCTCTCTGATATTAGCACCTATGCTGGTAGCAGAACGCTCAAATTGATTTTTTAGAGAGTAGTGACCTTCTACTGAGTTCGCTAATTCCAATGTGTTTACAGCGAAAAGCATTGATAAGTCGGCAAGCTTATTTTCTCTCATACAGAGATCCTTTCAATGAAATCCCTAAACTGCGTTTAGGGATGAAGTCACCAACGTGATGAAGTCGAAAACGGTATTTTCGGTTGGATTAAATCCACCGCACGTCTGTGCGACTTCATCCGAGCTTTAGCGAGGATTTCATTTGCGTAGCAGATTTATTCCACATTTGTGTGGATTTAATTGCATTTGCCGCGCAAATGCCTCATTCCCATTCTATCGTCCCAATAGGCTTTGGCGTCAAATCGTAAAGAACTCTGTTTATGCCCTCGACTTCGTGTGTGATTCTGTCTGTGATCTTATGAAGAACGGCATAGGGGATTTCCTC
>JAZNKU010000193.1:0-1796 GCA_045578685.1 Eubacteriales bacterium | reverse complement strand
ATGGAGCGGCTTGACATAAACGCCATGACCGATCAATCGTCTGTCTTCCCTGCAGATGCTTTAAAGCAAGCGGCTGCCGCAGGAAGCATACGGACGTCTGCATACCTTTCTAATAGATTAGACTTAAGAGGAAAGACGCTTCTCTCTTTTGGAGAAACGACCGATAAGCATTGCGAATGCGCGGTTTCTGTTTATCGAAGGGACGGAGGCGCTTGGCAGCTTGGGTTGCACGTCGCCGACGTTGACGAATATGCTTGCGAGGGCTCTCCGCTTGATGAAGAGGCGAAAAAGCGTTGCGGCGCGATAAGAAACGGGTTCGCCGACGTTGATATGCTTCCGCCGTCGATAGTCTATGACGTTTGCGATCTGCGTGTAGGTAAATGCCGATATATTAAGATTAAACGTAGACAACAGCATCAGTGCCGATAAAATACAAATAAATATACGTTTCATCATTATTCCTCCTTTTATAATTTTACTATAGAAATGCCGTAATGTCAATAAACATCTTGAAAAGGAAAAATATATATGATAAAATATATATATTACCTTGAAAGGATGAAAAGATGAATAATACAGGGTTTTATCCGGCAGATATCCTTCTGCCTGAATGTGAATATGAAAAATGGTCGGTAGTTGCCTGTGACCAGTTTACAAGCGAGCCCGAATACTGGCATAATACCGCCGAAATAACAAAAAATGTCCCTTCGGCATATAAATTGGTGCTTCCCGAAGCATTCCTGGCTTCTGACAATTCAAAGCATATAGAATCCATCAACAGCGAGATGTCAAAATACCTTAGCAACGATCTTTTTAAAGAATATAAGGATGCTATGATCTTTGTAGAGCGTACTCTTCCCAAGGGTAAGATACGTTACGGTATCATAGGGGCAGTTGACCTAAAGGAATATGATTTCTCGGTTGGTTCAAAGTCGCTTATCAGAGCAACCGAGGGTACGGTGCTTGAACGTATACCACCCCGTGTTGAGATACGCCGCGATGCTCCTCTGGAACTGCCGCACATTATGCTTCTTATAGACGATATAGAAAGAACAGTTATCGAGCCTCTGAAGAATGCAAACCTCAAAGTTTTATATAACTTTGAGCTTATGCAGGGTGGTGGACACCTCAAGGGCTCTCTTATCCCAAAGGAAATGCAGGAGAGTATATTATCCGCTGTATCTGCTCTTAAAGAAAAGGCAGGAGAAGATCCTCTGCTCTTCGCAGTAGGTGACGGAAACCACTCTCTTGCCACCGCCCGTACATGCTATCTTAATGATCCTACAGAACTTAACAGATATGCACTTGTTGAGGTTGTTAATATACACGACGAGGCGCTTGAGTTTGAGCCTATATACCGTGTACTGTTCAACGTTGACACCGAGGACTTTATATCAAAGCTTAGCACTGAATTCACAGAAGGCAACAAAACCGTCAAATGGTATACAAAGGATGGTAAGGGTGAAGTTCATACAAGCGGTCTTACCGTAGGCTCTCTTCAGCCCTTTATTGACGCTTATATCAAAGAAAATCCCGATGTAGTATGCGACTACATCCACGGAGTTGAGTCAACTCTGGCGCTCTGTAAAGCCGATAACCGTATAGGTCTGATATTCGACGGCATGGACAAGAGCGAGCTCTTCCCCTTTGTATGCGAAAAGGGCTCACTTCCCCGCAAGACCTTCTCTATGGGAGAAGCTGAAAGTAAAAGATATTACTGCGAGGCCCGTAAAATCAAATAACAATAACAAAAAAAGGTTCACCGATGAAGTGAACCTTTTTCTTATTGTCTGCTT
>JAZNKU010000192.1:0-3830 GCA_045578685.1 Eubacteriales bacterium | reverse complement strand
AGAGGCGGTATGATCCTCTGCCGCGAGGAGCTCGGCAAGGCTATAGACAAGGCTATATTCCCCGGCACACAGGGCGGTCCCCTTATGCATGTTATCGCCGCAAAGGCAGTTTGCTTCGGCGAGGCTCTCAAGCCTGAGTTCAAGGCTTACGGCGAGCAGGTAGTCAAGAACGCCGCAGCTTTAGCAGAGGCGTTTAAGGAAGAGGGCTTCAATATGGTTTCGGGCGGTACCGACAACCACCTTATCCTCCTTGACCTCCGCAACTTCGGTATCACGGGTAAGGACTTTGAGAAGAAGCTTGACGAGGTGTATATCACCGTTAATAAGAACGCTATCCCCAACGATCCCGAATCTCCCTTCGTTACCAGCGGTATCCGCGTAGGTACTCCCGCAGTTACCAGCCGCGGCTTTAAGGAGGAGGATATGAAGGTTATTGCTCATATGTTTAAGCTTTGTGCAACCGACTTTGAGAACAGCGCTGACTATATCAGAGCAGAGATCACCAAGCTTTGTGAAAAGTATCCTCTTTATGAGGGCTGAATGTAATGCGGAATGCGGAATGCGGAATGCGGAATCAAAAGAAGAAAACAGTTGCATATGCAACTGTTTTCAACCGTAACTCCTCACTCCTGACTTCTCGCTCCTCACTCTTAATTTTTCCGGAGGAAAATACTATGCCAATCAAGATTCCCCAAGGCCTTCCCGCAGGGCAGGTTCTTGAAAATGAGAATATATTTGTAATGGACGAGTTCCGTGCAGAGCATCAGGATATCCGACCTCTTAAGATCGCCATACTTAATCTGATGCCCACCAAGGAGGCTACCGAGACACAGCTTATAAGACTTCTCTCCAACACCTCCCTGCAGATCGACCTTACCCTGCTTTCCACCGCTACCCATAAGCCCAAGCACACCTCTGCCGAGCATATGAACGCTTTTTACAAGAGCTATTATGATGTGAAGAACGAAAAGTTCGACGGACTTATCATAACCGGTGCACCCGTTGAGGATATGGACTTTGAAGATGTGGACTACTGGCCCGAGATGGTGGACATCCTTGAGTGGGCAAAGACCCATGTTTATTCGGTAATGAATATCTGCTGGGCGGCACAGGCGGCACTCTACTATTACTACGGAATACCCAAATATCCTCTTGACAAGAAGATGTTTGGCGTATTTCCCCATACCGTCAGACTTCCCCGCCATCCCCTTGTTCGCGGCTTTGATCAGGAGTTTCTTGCTCCTCACAGCCGTCACACCGAGGTGCTTTCGTCGGACATCAAGAAGGTTCCCGAGCTTATGCTTCTGTCCGAGTCTCCCATGGCAGGTGCATATCTTGCGGTGACCTCGGATTGCAGGCGTGTTTTCGTGACGGGACATTGTGAGTATGACTACGATACTCTCTCAAAGGAGTATTTCCGTGACGTCAACAAGGGCTTGCCTATAGAAAAACCCTTTAATTATTTTCCTTCCGACGATCCTACCAAGATTCCCCTCAACAGATGGCGTTCCCACGCCAATCTGCTTTTCTCCAACTGGCTGAACTACTGTATCTATCAGCCTACACCCTTCGATCTTAATGACATTAAGTGAGGCTACTATGAATACGAAAGAACTTATAAGATCTATAAATGCAGGTGAGCTTGACTCCCGTCTTGCTTCTCTTTACGGCGAGGCAAAGGTTTCGCTTCACAGAGAGCGTTACATAGATGCAATCAACGAGTTTGAAAGACTTTACGGTGAAAACGAGGTATCTCTTTTCTCCGTCCCAGGCAGAAGCGAGATATCGGGTAACCACACCGACCACAACCGCGGCAGAGTTATCGCCGCTTCCATCGATCTTGATATTATAGCCGTTGCCGCCAAGCGTGACGACGCTATGATCAGCGTGACAAGTAAGGGCTTTACCCCCGATAACGTAAACATAAACAGCCTCGTTCCCGACCAAAGAGACTTCGGTAGGTCAAACGCACTTATCGCAGGCGTAGCCGACGGCTTCGTTAAGTCGGGCTACAAGATCGGCGGCTACAACGCTTATACTACCTCCAATGTTTTTAAGGGCTCGGGACTTTCCTCCTCTGCCGCTTTTGAGGTAATGATAGGTAATATACTTAACCATTTTTATAACGACGGCATAGTTAAGAGTCCCCGTATCGCACAGATAGCCCAGTATGCCGAGAATGTATTTTTCGGCAAGCCCTGCGGTCTTATGGACCAGATGGCTTGTGCGGTAGGCGGCTTTATCACCATTGATTTTGCGGACAGAGATAATCCCAAGATCGAAGCACCTGACTTTGACCTTACCGCTCACGGCTACAGCCTTTGCATCATCAACACAGGAGGCAACCACACCGACTTAACAGACGATTATGCCGCTATCCCCGCAGAGATGAAGGCGGTAGCAGGTTATTTCGGCAGAGATGTGCTGGGTGATATCACCGATACCGAGGTTATCGACAACATCCCCGTTCTCCGTGAAAAGTTCGGTGACAGAGCAGTGCTCCGTGCACTTCATTTTATCGACGAAAACAAGAGGGTAGACGCTCAGGTGGCTTGCCTTGCAAAGGACGATCTCGAGGGCTTCTTTGCCGGAGTTATGGCTTCGGGTGACAGTAGCTTCAGACTGCTTCAGAACATCTTTGCTACCAAGAATCCCGCAGAGCAGGGACTTACCCTGGCACTGGAGATGACAAAGAGAGCACTTACCGGCAAGAAGGCTGCATGGCGAGTTCACGGCGGTGGCTTTGCAGGCACTATACAGGCGTTCGTTCCCAACACCGAGGTCGAGGCATACAAGACCTGTATCGAAAAGGTATTCGGCGAGGGCAACTGCCATATCCTTATGGTTCGCCGTGAGGGAGCTGTCAGAGTATAACCGTGGAAAAAAGCTTTGAGGTATATACCCTTTTCTCCAGCTCTAAAGGAAATTCAGTCTATATCAGGGCGGGTCATACCCGCCTTCTTATAGATATAGGCAGATCCCGCAAGGCGATAAACGACGCTCTTGTCAGCATCGGGAGTTCTCTTGACCGGATCGACGCCATATTTATAACCCATGCTCACAGCGACCATACCTGCGGTCTTGCCGCTATTGCCGCAAAGCAGTGGACCCCCATACATACCACCCGCCGGACCGCAGAGCAGTTGTTTTGCAAGTGTGCCGAGGAGCGTATGACTATCCACGACGAGCGATACAGTGTTGATATAGGAGATGTGACGGTAAGATCCTTCGTTACTCCCCACGACAGTCACGGAAGCGTCGGCTATGTGATAGACTATAAGGGCAGCTACCGCTTCGGACTATGTACCGATACGGGATGCATCTCCCGTGAGATGGCAGAGGAGCTTATACACTGTGACGGTGTGCTCATAGAGGCAAACTACGACGAGGAGATGCTCCGCAACGGTCCATATCCCCATTATCTTAAGCAGCGTATTGCCGCAAACACGGGACATCTCTCTAACGCTAAGGCGGCACAGCTTTGCTGTATATTGGCAAGGGCGGGAGTGAAGAAGATAATGCTCGGTCATATCTCACCCGAGAACAATCTTCCCGAGCTGGCTCTTAAGGGCTGCTGCAAGGAGCTTCTGGAAAAGGGCTACGACGATATTGATATAACCGTGGCGGACAGATATTCGCCAACGAGGTTCTGAAATATGTTAACTGTAAATCTTATATGCTCCGGCACGGGCAAGGTAAAGGACACATACTACCGCGAGGCCTGGGCAGAATATGAAAAAAGACTTTCCGCTTACTGCAAATTAAAGAACATTGAGGTAGGGGAAAGCGACGACGATATTATAAACGCTATCCCCAAGCGAAGCTATGTT
>JAZNKU010000191.1:0-6093 GCA_045578685.1 Eubacteriales bacterium | reverse complement strand
AACAGTGAGCATTATCCCTCTCTTATAGAGCAGGGCGAATCTTATGCGGTACAGTTTAACGCACTTGTACCCTTTGACGGATATCACTATATCTGTCCCCGTATGTCCGCACATCCCGGTATACTCCACTTATCCCTTTATAAGTGGAACCGTACCTATAACGAAACGGTAAACGGCGAGGCTATCGCAACCACCGTTTGCGACCTTGCTAACGGTACTACCATGGAGTTCTATTTCCCCGAGCAGCAGCCCGGTGAGTACCTTATCGTAGCTCACGACGGTACCCGCGGTGTTGGCTTCTGCGGTCTTATCGACTCCTTTGACGGTGCACTTATCTATATCAACGGTACTCCCGCTGACGGCAGTATTGAGGGATATATCAAATTCACTCAGGATGCTGAGGAGTATTTCGGTGAGCTTTCTATGGACTTTGAGGCTATTAAGCCTGTAAAGCCTATGCCCAAGCAGATGCTTTCTATCAATCATCCTATTAACGCACTTAAGGTAGACAACGAGAGCTTTACCGCGATCGACGGTCTCGGCCGTAAGCTACCCACATTCGACGAGGTAGGTGAAAAGAGAAAAGGGAAGAGCGTAGGTCTTTTCTACTGGGACTGGCACTATCACTACGAGCTTTCCAAGCCCTGTAATGTTAGTAAGATCATAGCAGAGCATCCCGATGCCAAGAACGATTATAACCATCCCATCTGGGCGGACAATCAGGCAGAGGCATACTTCTGGAACGAGCCTGTTTACGGCTACTATACCTCTAACGATAAATATGTTCTTCGCCGTCAGGCAGAGCTGCTTGCTGATGCCGGTGTAGATTTTATCGTATTTGACTGTACCAACGGCTCTTATACCTGGAAGGTAGGCTACGAAACTCTGCTTGAGACCTTCCACGAGGCAAGAATGGACGGTATCAAGACACCTCAGGTTGCATTTATGTTTAACTTTGCACCCTTCCGTTCTACCCACGTAATGCTCCGTAAGGTATATACCGACATCTACCGCCGCGGCAGATATAAGGACCTGTGGTACTACTATGACGGCAAGCCTCTGGTTATCGGCTTTGATGATATATTTAAAACAGGCAGAAGACTTGATAACGAGATACTTGACTTCTTTACCTTCAGACGTAACGATCCTCTCTATTTTACAAAGGAATCCCCCACTTCCGATTCCTGGGGCTGGCTCTCTATCAATCCTCAGGCTAAGTACGCTCCCCGTGAGGACGGCAGCTTTGAGCAGATGACGGTAGGTGTTGCTCATAACGCAAGCGTACACGGTCTTGTTCCCATGAACGATATCCGCGGCGGCGTTTACGGCAGAAGCCATACCACCAACCCCGATTATTCTTATACATATACGAGAGCAGGTAAGGACTTTACCGTAAAGGCAGGAGTTGAAAACGATCACTACTACGGGCTGAACTTCCAGGAGCAGTTCGACTATGCGATAGCATCCGATCCCGACGTTCTCTTTATCACAGGCTATAACGAATGGGTGGCAGGCAGACATCCCGTATGGCAGGATAGCCCTAACGCTTTCCCCGATCAGTACAGCGATGAATTCAGCCGTGACGTAGAGCCTACCAAGGGTCCCTTAAAGGATTTCTACTATTATCAGATGGCGGCTAATATCAGACGCTTCAAGGGTCTTTCAAAGCCTCAGGCTCACTCTGCAGAGAAGAGTATTGATATGAATGATATTAATACTTGGAACGATGTTCCCGCAGTTAATCTCTATCTCAACACCGCACCCAAGCGTGATAACGACGGCTGGGCAGGTACACACTACGTAAACGATACCGCACGTAACAATGTTGCAGTTACAAAGTGTGCTTACGACAGCGACAGCGTTTACTTCTATGCTAAATGTATGTCTGATATCACCTCTCCCGAGGCGGATAACTGGATGCGTCTCTTTATCTCAACCGACGATACCAAGCCTAACTGGGAAGGATTTAATTACTATGTAAGCTGCTATGAGCGTAAGCTCAAGGTAAGTACGGGCGGCTGGAGCTTTGAGGACGTAGCGGATGCTGAGGTAAAGGTTGACGGCGACACTCTTACCGTTAAGATCCCCCGTGCAGCCCTCGGTCAGGATAAGCTCAACTTCTCCTTCAAGTGGTCGGATAACGCACAGAACGACGGAGACATTATGGACTTCTATGTAAACGGCAACGTAGCACCCTGCGGACGTTACGCTATCCCCGTAAAAGAACAGTAAACAAAATCACGAACGGAATTTCCGTTCGGGATTCTTTTATTGACTGTTAAATTTATCAAACAAAGCTTTTGCCATATCCTGCATGATCTTAATATCTGTTTTCAGTACACGGCGGTCGTATGTAACAAGACCGTTTGTTTCGTCCTCAATATCGCTTAACTGCGTAAGCACGGTAGCACACAGACCCTTTTCAATGTTGGGGATGATTTCATTTCTGTATAAGCTATCAAGAGCCTTTGTAAAGTCCTTTGTATTGTCAAAATACTTATAACCGTATGTTTTTGACAGATTAAATGAGTGTTCGGGTATCTTGCAACTGTAGCCGCCGAACTCGGAAAGAACCAAGGGCTTATTAGATGGCTTTAAGTTGATTTTTCTGAAATATACGTGCTCGCTTACAACGTCACTTTCCTTTGGCTTAAACCAACCCGAAGCGGTATCGTATATCCTTGTAGGGTCAAACTCCTTGAACTTACGGTATAGCTTGTCTGCATCGTGCTGTCCCCAGCCTTCGTTGAATATAGTGTAATAACACACCGACGGATGATTGTAGAGTAAACGCATCATTTCCATAGACGTTTTACGGAATGAATCCTTTACTGCTTTTGGCTGAGGTCTTGTCAGCCATTTTTTTATTCCGATTGTAGGCAGGGCAGTATCAAGCAGGAAGTTATATCCTCCGCAGTTTACCATATCCTGAAAAACTATCATTCCGTACTTGTCACAGTAATAATAGAATATTTCAGGTTCTATCTTAATGTGCTTACGCAGAGTATTGAAACCAAGACGTTTTGATATCATTATATCGTATCTGAAGCCCTTTGTTGTAACAGGCGTATATATTCCGTCCGAATAATACCCTTGATCGAGTAAGCCGTGGAAGAAATACGGCTTGCCGTTCAATAGAATGCGGTTCTTATCTACGGTAATTGTTCTCAGGGCGAAATATGATTCTATCTTATCTTCACCGCATTCTATGGAGAATTCATATAAATACGGTTTGTCGGGCGACCAATGTATTGGATTATCAATATCTATCTTTAAATAGTTGCCGTCAAACTCGTAAACTTTAACTTCAGATTTTATTAAATCGCCGTCAGGACCTTCTAAATAGTCAAAAATAACCAGCTTTTTATGCTTTTCACCGCCTACGGTCTCTATCTTGACCGAGTCAAGGGTTGGTGTTATCCATAAGCCCTTGATATATTCCTTCGGCACCTCCTCAAGCCATACCGTCTGCCATATACCGCTTATGGGGGTATACCACATACCGCCGCGTTTTTTGCGTTGCTTGCCGTATGCATTTGTGCGGTCAAGATCATCGGTAACAACGACCTTTAAGATGTTGTTTTCTTTCAGATGTTCTGTGATATTAACCTCAAAGGGCAGATATCCGCCGTTATGAGTGATAACGTGAGTATCGTTTATATATACCTCGGCTATTTGATCCACCGCACCGAAGTGAAGTATAACATTCTTGTCACTTTCAAGAGTAAACTCTTTTGTATATACGTATTTTTCGCCCTTTTTAAGCTCACGGCATATTCCCGAAAGTATAGATTCGGGAGGAAAGGGAACTCTGATCTTTCCGATATACTCTTCAATTCCGTTTTTTAGCACAGAAAGATCCCATTCTCCTAAAAGGGGAATATAGCTGTCTCTTTTAAGAGTAGGACGGGGATATTCGTCTTCCCATTTGGTTGGATACTCATCAAATGGTGTATATAAATGCTGTAGATTCATTTTATCACATCCTTTATTACGATTTTATCATTGTCGAAGGAATTAGTCAATTAATTTCGGCAAATCTGTTTACAATGGTGAATATTTATGTTAATATATACAAGTATCCGCCTTTAGCTCAGCTGGATAGAGTACCGGATTCCGATTCCGTTGGTCGCAGGTTCGAATCCTGTAAGGCGGGCCAGAAAAAAGACATCTCACGGATGTCTTTTTTCAGTTATATTTATTTTCGGAAAGTTGTATTGCTATGCAGTGTTATTCAGCTTGCGCTGAGTGATATCGTGCTTTGCACAGTTTAATAGCAAATATAGTTTCACCGAAAAATTCGTTAACCCTATTGAAAAGAATGCTACATTAGAGTATACTAAATTTAATATTACAATATCGTATATACGTTAGTACAAAGGAAAGAAGGATTATTATGAAAAAAACATTGTCACTGATTTTGGTGTTGGTGTTGTTGATATATATTTTGCCGGTTCAGGCATCTGATACTGTGATGTATGAATATAGCGGCGGTAGCAGTACTGTCAGCGAAGAGATACCACAGCCAAATGTCTATCACTGGGAAATGAAAGGCTCAGAGCTTGTCAGCATAACTGAGAACGGTGCTGTCCAAAACAATTTGACGTTTGTCCAAGGCTCCGTGGAAAATGGTGTATTGAAAAACGCACAGCTTGTTCTGGAGAAGCCTTTGGTGTTGCGCCACAATCTTCCTTGGGTTATTGAGTGGAGCAGCAAAGGAAATTGGGCGGGTATGTTGTTTGGCTCAACACTTGAAAGTCCATCAATGGGTTTGAGCTATCTGTTCCGCGACACGGGAACGAAGCTTTTTGCATTTGGTGAATACACCGGTAAGTGGAATAATTACGGTATAATTTTCGATTTGGATATGTATGTATCCCACGTATTTCGATTAGAAAACCGTATTGCGTCTGATGGATCAAATGCAGTGTATCTGTTGATCGACGGTAAAGAAATAGATATTATGCATTATTATTATGTGACCGCCAGTTATCAGAATAAAACCGTTAACTGGGCGAATGGAAAAGATATTGTATTTACAAATATCGGCACCAAAAGTCATTCCGTTAATAATTTGGAATTAGATTATCTTCGGGTATGGGAGTATGCTCACGACCATTCCTACCGATCCGTCGTTACTGAACCTACCTGTACAGAGAAAGGTTATACTACCTATATATGCTCTTGCGGTTACAGTTATATCAGTGACTATACAGAATCCCGTGGCTGGCACCAATGGAACGATTGGACCGAGGTGACAGCACCTGCTTGTAATAAAGAGGGAAAGGACCAACGTATATGTGATGTTTGCGGAGAGTCTCAATATCGTGATACCCGTATTTCCGGTGATCCCAACAAAATTTTAGTGTCAGATCCTCTACCGGAAAATCATTTTGCAGACAAGAGTATTCTTTTGATTGGTGACAGTATTACATACGGAGTAAACACAACCAAGAATTACGGTAAATATTTATCCGAAATGCTGGGCATCAATGTTACCAACAAGGGTGTAAGCGGAAGCGGATACTGTTCCGGCGGTAAAATGGCTACTAACCAAACCCTGACCGAGTCCAATGTGCGCAATGCGGATATTGTTACAATAATGTTAGGAGTAAACGACTGGGCATGGTCGGTAAAGGAGGGCTCTTGGAACGGAAACCCCAATTATTATGATAAGTCTTGGACTTATTATCAGTTGGGAAGCTTTGACAGTACCGATACGTCTACGTTCTACGGTGCATTGCATTCCTGGTGTCAGAATATTATTGCAATAAAGCAGATAGAAGGATTTGAAGACAAACAGTTTTATGTGATAACACCCTTGATCACCTCTTGGAATAATTCTGTAGGTCAGAGAGATTGGAATCAGGATAAGCTGAATATTCACGGTCATACGTTCCGTGAATACTGCACGGCTATTATGGAAGTATGCGCCTACTATGGTATTCCCGTATTTGATGCAAATATGTTCAGCGGCATATACTATAAGAGCGCAACCGATAACAATGTTGACGAAACCGGTGGTGACGGTGTACATGTAAATGCCGCAGGCCATGAACTGCTTGCCCGTGCTTTGGCAGAATTTTTACTGGA
>JAZNKU010000190.1:0-2864 GCA_045578685.1 Eubacteriales bacterium | reverse complement strand
CAGAACTCGTGACCGATGATTACGGGATTTTCTGCTACGTCGTCGGGAACTCTCTTGTGGTTGGGACCCTGGATAGCCGCCTTGTGAGAGGACATACAGATAGAGTCGGAAATAACGTGAGCAAGGATCTCATCGTCCTTGATTGCAGGAAGCTCAAACTCTTCCAGTCTTAAATCGTTTGTGCCGTAAATACGAACCGCTTTGGTCTTCATATTTAGAACCTTTCTCCCCGTAAATATTTAATACTCTGTTCGCAGGGGGAACGGACAGGATAATGTAAACATATTAATACACTATAATTTTATCATATATTATTATAAGGTGTCAATGGCAATATGTCACAATTTTATGATTTTTATTGAAATATATTATTAAATATGTTATTATCTAAATACTACAACAGCAAGGAGACGATTATGAAAAGAATATTGTCAACAATTCTTATACTCACTATGCTTCTGTGCGCATTCCCCTTTGCGGTAAATGCAGAGGATATCGTATATACCGACATCGGTAACAACGAAGCACGTATTGATGAAATTCCGGTAGAGGACGGTGTAGCAAGAGCCGATCTTCCGATAGGCACTCTTACCGCCACCGAGATAGGCGAGGAGGCATGCTCTTACTATGGGGCTACCTCTATATCATTCCCCGAAAAGCTTAAAAAAATCGGCTACGGTGCATTTATGGGCAACGAAGAGCTCTCCGAGCTTAGTATACCCTATACCGTAACCTATATCGGCGCTCTTGCTTTTGCTGAGTGCTTTGCCATGACTAAGGTGTTTATCCCCGAGACGGTCACCTTCATCGGTGAGAATGCTTTCTTAGGCAACGAGGATATGACCGCATATGTTATTTCAAAGAGCTATGCAGAGCAGTACTGCAAGGATAATGGTATCAATTATGTTACCGCTGACACCGACTGCAAGCATAAGGCTATTTCCGACGTTACCACCGTATATGCCACCTGCACACAGGGCAGGATAGCAGGTAAGGCTTGTGATGATTGCGGCAAGCTCTTTGGTATTACCAAGACCGTCGCTCTCGGACATACCGTAATTACAGGTCAGTGTGAGCGTTGCGGTAACACATTCACCAACAAGACCCCCGAGTATGACCGTGTGGTTATCTTCCAGATAGACGGTGTAGGTCAGTATTTTGACGAGACCAAGACTACCAATATCGACAATATCTTCAACCTCCGCACCACGGCATCCGCCGAGGGCAAGGCTACCTGTACCGAGACCTATGCATCTCTGCTTTATGGTGTATCAAGCGAGGTACATAAGATAAATAACCTCAATGTTGCATACAATCCCCATAGCTTTGAGAGTATTTTCTCCCTTGTCAAGAAGGCTTATCCCAAGGATAAGGTAAGCTGTGCGGTCACCTCTATGGCTATTTCCGACAGCCTTATCGAGGAGGGGATTGAGTCTGTTACCGACCGGAGTATCTACGATCACGAGCTGGCAGAGCTTCTCTCAAAGGACGGCGGTTATCTTGAGAACAACGACCCCAAGCTCCTCTTTGTCCAGATGAGACAGACCGAGCAGGCAGCGCTCCACTTTGAGGGCGGATACGGCTCAAGGGATTATCTCACCCAGCTTTCTCTTACCGACGGGTATATCGGACAGGTGTACAATAAGTACGTAGAGCTGGGCAGAGAAGAGAACACTCTTTTCATTCTCACCAGCGACCACGGCGGTATCAAGGGTACCACCACCGTTGATCCCGAGGGCAAGGTGATCTTTGCTATGAGAGGACATAACCTCAACACCGAGGCTGATTTCTCGGCTCTCAAGAACCGTGACGCAGCGGCTATTGCCCTTGAGGCTCTGGGTGTAGACGTTCCCTACGTTATGAGTTCCTCTGTACCCGAAGACCTCTTTATAAGCAAGTATTCCGCATACGAAGAAAGCGAGCTTTACGATGGTGTTACCCATACCCATATTGCTACTACCAAGTTCAGCAAGTATGACGTTCAGAACTTCAATATTGTAGAATTTGACCCCGCACAGCGTGATCTTTACGTTGACGTAACAGGCGGCGGCGAGTATGCCAACAAGCTTACTGTTGTTACTGAAACGGTAGAGAATTTCAAAAAGAATAATCCCGACAAAACTCCTGTTGCCGCAATCAACGGCGACCTCTGGATGGTGGCTTATGCTCACGGACGTATAGAGGGCGCAGGAACCAACTACAACGGCTACAGCGATGCTGTTGTTAAGAAGGAGCTTACTCTCCCCCGAGGCTTCAATGTATATAACGGTGAGATAATTACCTCAGATTATATGTATCAGGAGACACCCTACGAGGGTCAGTTCTGGTCGTTCGGTACAACAGCAGATAACAAGATGGTCATCGGCTGTCCCAAGCTTGATATTACTCTTGACGGCAGCACAAAGGTTGACGGTCTTAACCGTCTGCCTGCAAACAACGCTTTGGTCGTTTACTCAGACAAGGGATGCCTCAATAATTATGCCCTTGACGATGCCTATGAGCTTCTTGTAAAGACAAGCGGCTACACCGTAAAACACGGAGAAAAGATCACAGGCGAAATAGTAGCAATTTATGACAAAAATACCGCCGATAACCCTGTAATGCAGGATGATTATATCATATTAACCGCAAGAGGCACAGCGGTAGAAAAGATAAACAAATATAAGCTCGGTGACGAGATTACCCTCGATTTTACCCTTACCGAAAAGTTCGGTCGTGATACAGAGATCTGGCAGAACGTCACCAACGCCACAGGCGGTCATATGCCCTTTGTGGTTGACGGCATGAAGAACGAAACAGGCACCACCAACAACTACCCTGTTACCATCGTCGGCATCAAGAACGACGGCAACGTGGTATTCATC
>JAZNKU010000189.1:0-3602 GCA_045578685.1 Eubacteriales bacterium | reverse complement strand
TGCTACAGGCGGCAGTGCTTCTGATGCTATTACCAAGATCAAGGAACGCGGCGTTGAGCATATCAAGCTTATGTGCCTTGTAGCTGCTCCCGAGGGTGTTGCAAAAATTCAGGCTGATCATCCTGATGTTGACATCTATGTTGCTGCTCTTGACGAAAACCTTAATGATCATGCTTATATAGTTCCCGGCTTAGGTGACGCCGGAGACAGAATATTCGGAACAAAATAATAACAAGTCCTGAAAAGGACTTGTTTTAACATTGTTATGAAAGAGTTTATTATAAACAAAAACGATGCTGGTCAGAGGCTTGACAAGTTTGTTGAGAAGGCAACGGCAGGAATGCCTAAGTCTCTTATATATAAGTCGATCCGTACCAAAAAGATTAAGGTCAACCGTAAACGTGCCGAGGCGAATTATCTTCTTCAGTTAGGCGATGTCGTTCTGATGTTTTTAAAGGATGAATTTTTTTCGACCTCTGATCCTGATGCATATTATCTGACTCTTACTCCTAATATAAATGTAGTTCATGAGGATAAGGATCTGTTGCTTATAAACAAACAGATGGGTGTCAGCTGCATTCCGGATGAAAGGGAAGACCGAGATACTCTTATCAATCATATAAAGGCATATCTATACCGTAAAGGCGAATTTGATCCCGAAACAGAAAATTCATTCGAGCCTGCGCTGTGTAACCGTATAGATCGCAACACCTGCGGTATCGTCATTGCGGCAAAAAACGCAGAGACCCTTCGTCGTATTAACGATGATATAAAGTACAGACGTATAGATAAAAAATATCTTTGTGTTGTACACGGTACACCAAAGTCGGGTAGTAACATCATTGAAGGTTATCTTGTTAAGGATTCTAAGACCAATACTGTTAAGGTATATGACAGAAGGCCTGCCGACAAAAATGCTAAATCAATCAAGACCGGTTACAAGGTGTTGAGCTCAAAAAAAGGATTTTCGCTTGTCGAGGTTGTTTTGTATACAGGAAGAACTCACCAGATCAGAGCTCATATGGCTCATATAGGGCATCCACTGCTCGGAGACGGTAAGTACTCAATCAACAAAGATGACAAAAAACTCGGATATAAGCATCAGGCGTTATGCTCATACTCCACCACCATTGACGGTAAAGAATATCGTATTCCTCCCGAAAGTATTTGGTTTGTTGAAGAATATAATAATTTATAATGTCGATCAACCCATTCTACCGATAGTAGAGTGGGTTGATTCTGTTTTCTACCCCGTTTGGACCTGAGTTTACTTGTATTTGCGATCTGTAGGTTGTAGGATGGTTACAAATGATGTATTATTAATATATCAACGAAAGGTGGTAATCCATGGAAAACAAATGTGTGTATAAGATTGTAGCAGATTCATCCTGCGATATTTCAAACTTAAATAATGTCCCATTTGCGATAGCATCTCTTAAGATTTCTACCGCAGAGCGAGAATTTGTCGATGACAGTAATCTCAATACAAACGAAATGGTTGAGTATCTCCATAACTATAAAGGCAAGTCAGGATCTTCGTGTCCCAATCCTGATAACTGGCTTTCGGCATTTGGAGATGCTGAGTATATTTTTTGTGTAACCATGACATCAAAGCTTTCCGGCACCTATAATTCGGCAATGCTTGCTAAAAGACAGTATGAGGAAAGACATCCTGACAGAAGTGTATATGTAATAGATTCATTGAGCACAGGTCCCGAAATGGCTCTGATCATATCTAAACTGGAAGAGCTTATTGTCGAGGGTAAAGTGTATGATGAGATAGTTGACGGTATAAATGAATACCTGACACGTACCGGACTTTTGTTTATGCTTGAATCATTAAGAAATCTTGCAAATAACGGACGTGTAAGCCACATTACCGCAAGGTTTGCCGGTATGCTTGGTATACGACTGGTGGGTAAGGCTACCGAAGGCGAGCTTGAACCGTTGGACAAATGCAGAGGTGAAAAAAAGGCTCTTGGGGTTATTGTCGAATACCTTAAGGAATACGGTGTAGAAAAGGGAAGGATCAATATTGCCCATTGTGGAAATGAAAAAAATGCATATGAGCTTAAGCGTTTAATTAACGAAGCATTGCCTCTTGCAGATGTTAATATACGGATATGCGGCGGTTTGTGTAGCTTTTATGCTGAAAAAGGCGGAATGCTCATTGGATATGAAAGGTTTTGATTATAATATGCATATTAAAATAGCCAAGTGTACTTAAACACTTGGCTATAGTATTTTATGCAATTGCGTCTGCAGGTGCTTCTTCGGGAAGCCATCCTGTAAACCCGGTCTGAGGCATAGCCATAATGGTTGCCATATCCTCTGCTGAAAGCTCAAAGTCAAAAATCTTTGTGTTTTCAAGAATACGCTCGGGTGTAACCGATTTGCTGAGTACATTGAGTCCGGACTGAAGAACGAAGCGCAGACATATCTGTGCTACAGACTTGTTGTGTTTTGCTGCGATGGTCTTAAGTGTTTCGTCCTGAAGAACCGCACCGCATCCCAGAGGACTGAAAGCCTGAACTAGCATATTCTTTTCCTTGGAATACTCAACTGTCTCCATCTGTGTGTAACCGGGATGGAACTCGATCTGGTTTACCATGGGAGCAATGTCGCACATATCGAGAAGAGCATCGATGTGCTTCTTCTGGAAGTTACTTACGCCGATAGCTCTGATCTTACCTTCCTTGTATGCTTCCTCAAAACCCTTCCAGGTAGAAGCATTTACTTCCTTCCAATCTGGAGTAACCTTTTCAACACAGGGCCAGTGGATAAGGTAAAGATCAATATAGTCAAGTCCAAGGTTTTTAAGGGAAGTATCGATAGCCTCGACGGTCTTATCATAACCTCTCATTGTCACCCAGTGCTTGGTGGTAACAAAGATTTCATCACGGTTGATACCGCTTTCACGGATACCTTCACCTACGGAAGCCTCGTTGCCATATGCAAACGCTGTATCAACATGGCGGTAACCAATCTTGAGAGCTTCCTTAACGCCGTTCTTGGTAACATCTCCGTCGGGAGCAAGGTAGGTACCGTATCCGATACAGGGAACTTTAACACCGTTGGAAAGCTCAAAGCAATCTGTTAATTTGTTCATTGCAATATCTCCTTTATAATTAAACATAGCGGCTGCATCATATGACACAGCCGCTTAGTTTATAAATTAGTCTGTTGTGTAGGGGAGAAGCGCGATCTGACGTGCTCTCTTGATAGCAACAGTGAGCTGACGCTGATGGTAAGCGCATGTGCCGGTGATTCTTCTGGGAAGGATCTTTGCACGCTCGCTGGTGCACTTGCGAAGTCTTGCAACATCCTTGTAATCGATGTGATCGATCTTATCCTGACAGAATATGCAAACTTTCTTCTTTCTCTTCATATTGTTACGAAAAGGTCTCTGGTTGTTGTTTTCTCTTTCCATTTTATGCTTCCTCCTTTAAAATTTTAGAACGGAAGATCGTCATCATTAGACAATTCTTCAAACTTAGGCGCTTCGGTTTCCTGAGAAGAATAAGCGGGTGCATTGTATGCATCGTTGGGCACGGGAGCGGAAAAACCTCCGTCCTTGCTGTCAACAAAATTTGCTTCGTCTA
>JAZNKU010000188.1:0-6103 GCA_045578685.1 Eubacteriales bacterium | reverse complement strand
AAAAGCTGAAGAAAAAGCTCGCATTGCCCGTCAGAAGGCAAGAGAAGAAGCTGCCCGTAAACGCGAGGCTGAGCGTATCGCCAAGGAAAAGAAGCGCGAGGCTGACCGTATTGCTCGTGAGAAGGCAAGAATTGAAAAAGAAAAAGCCCTTGAAAAAGAGCGCATAGCTAAGCA
Organism: Eubacteriales bacterium; assembly: GCA_045578685.1. Taxonomy (GTDB): domain Bacteria; phylum Bacillota; class Clostridia; order Oscillospirales; family CAG-272; genus RGIG7300. The sequence goes on along the minus strand of JAZNKU010000188.1, from coordinate 5,929 downwards.
GAAGGCTCGTGAAAAGGCAGCTAAGGAAAAAGCTATCGCACTTGAAAAGGAAAAGAAGGCTCGCGAAAAGGCTAAGGAAAGAGAAAGAGTTGCCAAGGAAAAGGCAGCGGCTCTCGAAAAAGAACGCCTTGCCCGTGAAAAAGCAAAAGCCAAGGAAAGAGCAGACAAGGAAAAAGCTGCAGCCCTTGAAAAAGAGCGCATAGCCCGTGAAAAGGCTAAAGCTAAAGAAAAGGCTGATAAGGAAAAAGCTATTGCTATTGAAAAAGAGAAATTAGCAAAGCAAAAAGCCGAGGAAAAGGAAAAAGCGGCTAAGGAAAAGGCGTTAGCCCTTGAAAAGGAAAAGTTAGCAAAGCAAAAAGCCAAGGAAAAGGAAAGAGCAGCTAAAGAAAAGGCAATAGCTCTGGAAAAGGAAAAGGAAAAGGCTGCAAAAGCTAAAGCTAAAGAAAAAGAAAAGGCAGCTAAAGCAAAGGCGGCGGCTCTGGAAAAGGAAAAAATCGCTAAACAGAAGGCAAAGGAAAAAGAGAAGGCTGCTAAAGCTAAAGAAAAAGCAAAAGTTCCATCAAAACCTAAAACTGTAAATCCGGTTGCTTCGGATATCGCTGATGATTCGGTAATGTCAATATCTGATGCTATCGGTATCAGTATGATCGGTGATGACAATAATAATTAATGAATAGACCCAAACCTAAGAAGAGAGCGGTGAAGGTCACAAGTATAGTAGTGACAGTATTCTTTGTACTTGCGTTTTCACTTTTGATATTTGCTACACTCTCAAGAACAAATCCGGAAATGTCGCTGTTTGGTTGTCGGTTCTATTACGTTCTTACGGGTAGTATGGAACCTGAGATCAAGAAAGGCAGTTTCATAGTGGCAAGAGAGGTCCCCTTTAATGAACTCGAAGTAGGGGATACCATATCCTTTATATCACATGATCCCGATATCGAGGGTATGATAAATTCACATAAAATATATTCCATTGATACTAACGATGAAGGTGTTACGGAAATAACGACCAAGGGCGCGGCAAATCCAACGCCTGATGAATACAAGGTATACAGAGAGGATATCAAAGGCAAGGTTGTCTTTTCGTCCTATCCGATAGGAAAGGCTTTTGATATTTTATCAAATAGGGCGGTGTCTTTCTGTGTAACGGTTTTGCCTATAGCAATAATCGTTCTTATGAATCTTGTTGATCTGTTCGTAATAATTAATACTCCCGAAAAGGCAAATGATGCTCCGGCTTCAAAGGAAAATTCAGATACCGTGGGAGAATCTGATCAACCCAAATAATAAAATCTACAAGGAGGTAAATATGAAAAAAATCAAGATTATATCCATGATTCTCACAGTTGTAATATTGATTACATCATGTAATCTTGGTATGATGTTTACCTCTTCTGCTGACGAGACGATTAATATAGCCAATGCTGCTAATTTAGAAGCATTGGCTGAAAAAAATCTAAAAAATGCCGGAACGGTTACGATCAATATAAATAATGATATTGATGCTTCATCGATTTCATCCTTTGCACCTATCGATGCAAGCGGCACAATTATTATATTTAACGGTAATAGTAAGCTTATAAAAAATCTACATATAACAGGCGGTGGACTTTTTTCTGCCGTAGGTGACGGAAGTTCTTTTGAGAATCTCGGTATGTACGATTGTACAATTACTGATTTTGACGGTGGTTCAGGTTACGGATTTCTTGCGGGTGTTATGCACTCGGGAACTGTAAAGAACTGTTTCGCTGACGGTTCAATTTCTGTGTACGGAGATTCCGCTTCGTTTATTGGCGGACTTGTTGGCAGCTTTGGCGGCACGATGGAAAATTGCTATTCTATGGTTGATATATATACCAACGGCAGTTATGTTGGCGGTTTATTGGGTACTTTTGTCGAATCCGAAACAGTAGCTAATTCCGTAACTAAGTGTTATTCCACCGGTAGTATTGATAACGATGGTCGGGAGTATATCGGCGGTCTTATCGGAAGGTCCGCTACCCCTTGTATTACAAACTCCTATACATCTGTATGTATTCTTAATCCTTACGCTGATACGGTAAAATCAATCGGTGTTATCACAGGTATCGAGGCTGATGATAATGTATACTATGACGAAAATGTATCCTTGCAGAGGCAGGGAGATATGGATCCTCACAGGTGTACTCCTTCTGAACTTACATCTAAGTTGAACGGAAACGGCTGGTTATCCGTTGACGGATACTATCCTCAGCTTGCTGCTTTTGTAACAGTTTCGGGTATTCCTGAATCCTTTGCAAGGATTTCAGCCATTTCGGCTGCAGTTGTCGATGTTAGCCGTGAGGGTGGTATTACGACGGGTAGGGAATTTACAGTAGTTTCTACACCTGATAAATATTCTTATGCCAAACTTACCACATATGACGGCTCCTCCACAGCTGTATTGTCCGATGTTAATCAGATAGATTGGCGTATTACAGGCGGTGTGGATGAATATTATTTTGATCCTACCGATCTCAGTGATTTCCCCACAAACGGCGGTGCAACTATTGACGGTCTTTCGGGAAATACATATGATGTAAATACAGGAAAGTACCTGTTTACAAACACAGGTGATATCAAATTCACCGCATATTCCGGTAGTTTTGAACGTGATATCTATGTTCACGTAACCACAGCTGACAAAAATCCCTATATAGTAGGCGGTAACGGCACTGAGGCTTCGCCTTTTCTTATCAATAACTACAATGAATTTGATATGATAAGAGTTTACTGTCTTGATGATGAGACTGGTAAGTATAATTATAAATTAGACTTTGAAGCTGTTAAAACCACCGGTTATGACAGTCAGTCCAATGTAAAAATATTTAATTTTACCGGAATAGATCATATGCCTATTATAGGTATGAAGGGTACTCTTGACGGCGGTACTTATGATGAAAACGGTAACTGTATCTATGAAACATTAATTACAAATTTAAATATTACAAAAGCAAATGAAGGAAATATAGGTCTGTTTGCTTCTATAACAAATACCTGTACAATATCAGAGCTTCATATTTCAAATGCGGTAGTCAAGAGTAATAAAGCCGCAGCCGATGGTACTCCTATCTATGAAGAAAATGCGGGATTGCTAGCCGGAAGTATGAAAAACTCTACCATAACCAATGTTATCGCAACAGGTCAGGTTTCCAATGCTGAGAATTCCGGTATGCTTGCCGGTAAAGCTTTTGAAAATGTAACGGTTGATACCTGTATCACATACGGTATAGCATCCGCCTCAAAGGCAGCCTCCGGTGTGATAGCAGATACGGATAATACCGTTAATGCAATACATACATTTTCAAGTGCAGTTGTAACCGATGCTGAAAACCTTGGTGGTTTCTTTGCTATCGGTGCAGGTAATGTTGAGGATTCTGTATTTGCAGGAAATATCGGTACTGTTAAAAACGGTACCAGACACGGTCTTGTCGATACCGGTACTGTGACCAATGCTTATTATGACTGGCAGGCTGCGGGTATTCTTTACTCGGAAGACAGCTATGCAGTAATGACGTCTGATCTTACCGGAAACTTAGCCAATGTAAACTTGAGTGATAAGTGGGGATGGTATGAAAGCGGCGGTACTAACACAGGAGTATATACGCATTATCCTCAGTTAAAGTATTTTGCTGAAGATCAATATGTAAAAGGTAATTCAACATACTCCACATATAAGTCAAGAACGTCATTTATGGCGGCATTGTCCTTTAGTTTTAACAATAACTACGGACCTGCTTCATCTGTAAGCTTTGAGAGTGTTGATTTAAGTATGGCATTTGACCATATTAAAACCACAAAGCAGCAGTTTGTAAAGCTTCCGACGGCGTATCCCGAGGATTCTAACGGATATGAAATTGAATTAAGAGAAGATCAAAAATATAATACCGGCAGATACAAGAACATAGCCTTTAAGGTCAGTTCCGGCGGTAAGCAGTTATATAGCTTTATACCCTATAATGCTAATTTCCAGGGTGACACAAGATATGTAATGTTTAATGTTAAAAGTATTAATGTCCACTATAAGTTCGCTTACTCAGATGAGGCTCTCAAGACAGCGTATAATGCCGATATGCATAACAAGGGTTTGACTAAAGTAACAAACGCTCTTGCTAATAGCTATAACCTGTATCTTGACTCCACGCAGACAGAGTCATTTGTTACACTCAGGTTTCTGCATGTCGGTGATACAATGAACTTCGATATGACCCTTCCCGTAAAATACAACTATACTGTTAACGCGTATGTAGACAGTGATGACAGTGAAGAAACGGTGACGTTAGCACAGCTTGATGAAAGCAATATTTCGGTAACCGAATCCGGCACCCTGGTAAGTATTAGCGATCTTGATGACATATATATAGTATTTGAGATCGAAAAGCCTATATTACCCTGGGGTATATACAGAATGTCCTCAAACTAAACAAAAAATCGATGAAAGGAGAATGATATGAAACCTGTTGAACTTGAAAGAAAGCGTCATCTTCGTAACGAGTTTATAAAATCAGGCGCCATACTTCTCCTTTCAATAATATTACTTGTGTCAGCGGTACTTGCTTGGTTCGGCGACGAAACTAACGTTTCGATAGCACCGTTCTACCTTTCCGTTAAATCAGAACAAGACGGAACCGAGTTGGGGCAGAATATTGTTACAGATAAATCTGTTATATTACCTTCGGCAACTAAGCTTGGTGACGGCGAGATATCTGTTTCCGACTTTTCAAAAGCGATCCGTGTAATGCCCCTCGAGGTTGAATCCCCCTTGCCTAACAATGTAAGCATATCAATTGATGTTCCGGACGGTCTTCATTATTATATTGATACCGATTATGTTGCCGGGACGGACACAAATTTAGCTTACTCACAGACTATAAACGGCAACCATACTGCGGGTTCGGGCAACGATGAGGATACCATTTTGGTGTATGCTCCTACCGATTATTTTGAAGAGGGAAATGTATATAAGCATATGGTAGCCATCGTATTTTGGGCGGATTACCATCATATGACTGACAGCGGTAAAACCTACGGACAGATAATCGATGAGGAAGGTATACTTAATCTTAATGCAATGATGAGCTTTAAGATAATACTGAATACAGGTGAATGATTATATATGAGTAATAAAAGAAAATTACCTAAAAAGGGTAGTGTCGGTAAACAAAACAATGATATTTCTCAAAAAAGAGCATGGCGTCGACATTACAGCATACTGATTGCGGCAGTTGTTATAATACTGATAACCGTTATATTAACAGTCGGTATGGCTCTTTCGTGGTTTGCACCTGAACAGGACGCCGATCTGACGGTTACGACAACCGACTTTGAGACACAAACTTTGTATAAGTTATCCTCCTCAGCAGAGGACTTCACTGATCTTACGGATGATATTGTTTTCAATATCAATGACCTGGACGAGTTACAGCTTAAATTAAAGTTCACCGGTCCTAGCTCTGCTTATATCAGAGTGCAGCTGTTTGAATATTTCTATACTCTTAACAGCGAAACCGAGGTTATGCATCCCGCAACCGAGGTAACTTATAGTTTAGGTCCGGATTGGGTGAAGATAGGTGACTATTACTACTATAAAAATGTTGTAACATACACAGAGGTTAACGAAAAGGACGAGAACGGAAAGACGATTAAAAAGAGAAATCCTACCGAGATTCCTTTTGTTGCGTCTGCATCAACAAAGTATGACAATGTTACAGACAGTGGTATTAATATGAAGCTTGTGGCTGTAGTTGAGGCTGTCCAGCCCGACAGATTTGAAGAGTTCTTCGGTGCAGATCCCGAGTGGCTGTTTGCAAACAATTAAATATAGGTACAAAAGGTCACCGATCCGGTGACCTTTAATTTACGGCAAAGCAAAAGGGTCATATTTATATGACCCTTAAGTTAATAGTTT
>JAZNKU010000187.1:0-2369 GCA_045578685.1 Eubacteriales bacterium | reverse complement strand
GTAAGCAGGTTCTTGATGACCAGCGTACTTTTATAGAGTGGAATACAGCATACAATGCAACCACCGGCAGAGGTACCGGTACGGCATATTACGATTATTATACCGCAGATAAGGCAACAACTCTTTATGCTATCTGGGGTTATAACATCCAGTTTAACGCAGACGGCGGTACATATCCCAACCCTACCTCAGGCAAGGATATCTATCTGACCTACGTTGCAAGCTATAATCTCCAGGATCAGACAGACCCCAAGACTGACTACAGCTACTGTATGCCTGACGTATTTAACAACATTCCCACCAAGGCAGGCTGCCGCAGAGTTTCCAGTAACGGACGTCCCTCTTACGCTCTGCTTAATCCCGACCTTACCTTCTTCTGCTGGGAAACTCCCGATCAGAATTTGACTATTCCTCCGACAGGCGGTTATATGGCTTGGAGCCAATTCCATTGCGCAGACACCGCAAAGGAAGGGAATGCCCCCGAATTTTTCGCGATCTGGGAGCCTTCTGTAACCTATAACGCCAACGGCGGTACAGGTTCTATGTCTACCGACTATCTTTCCTGGACAGGCGATGCTCTCTGGGATTACGAGAGCTATACTGCTAAATCCAACAAGTTTACCAAGTCCGGTGCTACCTTTAAGGGCTGGAACACCAAGGCTGACGGAACAGGCGTATCCGTTCCCGTAGGCACACAGCTCGGCGGACAGAGATCAAATTCAGACCCCATCACCCTTTACGCACAGTGGTCTGACAGCTCCACACCTTCTACTCCTACATATACCATCACCTTTGATGCCAACGGCGGTACACTTTCCGGTACTACCACCTATTCCATCAAGAACGGCGCTACCTATAAGTCTGTTATAGGTTCAACCATGCCTACACCTACCCGTTCAGGTTATACATTCAACGGTTGGTACAACGAAAAGTACGGTTATACCCTCAACTTAAACGATACGTTTAACGTAACCGAGAACGTAACCTTTAAGGCACAGTGGACACAGAACTCTACCCCCACACCCGAGCCCGATACCAAGGATTGGACTATTACCTTTGATCCCAACGGCGGTACGATGGTTGGCTCCACCACATACGGTATCAATACCGGCGAGGTTTATTCGGATGTAATGGGCTCTATGCCTCAGGCAACCAGAAGCGGGTATACACTTTCAAGCTGGTATAACGAAAAGTACAGCTATACTCTCAATATGTCCGACTACTTTGCGGTATCCGAGGATGTAACCTTTATCGCACAGTGGACAAAGACCGAAACACCCGTTACATATTCTACCGGTGTATATAAGGATGACACCGGAATTGCTATGCGCAGTAGTGCAAGCAGTTCTGCTGCAATAAACACCACAGTTCCCGCAAATACTCAGATCACCGTTACTACTGTAAGTGGCAGCTGGGGCTACTGTCAGTACAGCTCCTACACAGGCTGGGTATACCTTCCCGATCTTACGTACGTAAGCACAATAGCTAATGCTAAGTACATACTTACTTTTGATCCTAACGGCGGTTCAATGCCTTCCGGTTATACCACTACATATTATTTCAGCCCGGACGCTAAATTCGTTGACGTTATAGGCGGATTCCCGGTTCCCGTAAGAAACGGCTACAGCTTTGACGGCTGGAGACGTGTTGACTGGCAGCAGGATATGTGGGATGATACTTTCGGCACTCAGCCCTTTACCTTCGGCCACGACGTAACTCTTAAGGCAGAGTGGACACAGCTTGCTCATACTCACAGCTATACATCTTCTGTTACCAAGGCAGCAACCTGTACAGAGACAGGTGTGAGAACCTATAGATGTTCCTGCGGTGACAGTTATACCGAGTCTATTGCAGCGCTTGGTCACAGCTATACCACAACCACAACACAGCCTACCTGCACAGAAGCAGGAAAGACGGTTACCACCTGTTCAAGATGCGGTGACAGCTCTACAACCGTTATAGCTGCTAAGGGTCATACCTACGGCGGATACGTATACAATAATGATGCTACCTGTACCAAGGACGGTACACAGACCAGAACCTGTATTACCTGTCAGGCTACTGAAACCGTAGCGGCAGAGGGAACGATGGTAGAGCATCTTTACTACGATTATATTTCAAATGATGATGCTACCTGTACCGAGGACGGTACAATGACCGCATACTGTGAATACGGTTGCGGAACAAGTGATACCATCAAGGATATGGGAACAAAGCTTGATCACGAATATATCGCTGATATCACCGATCCCACCTGTACCGAACAGGGTTATACAACGTATTTCTGCTTTGCGTGCGGAGATACATACGTAGCAGATTATGTTGATGCAACAGGCCATAACTATGAGACCTTTGTTACCGAAGCAACC
>JAZNKU010000186.1:0-3201 GCA_045578685.1 Eubacteriales bacterium | reverse complement strand
TTTTGAAGTAAAGAGCGGAGAAACATTGACATTATCATAAAAATATAGTACCATATATACAGTAATACACAGGAGAAAAAATATGATAAAAGAAAGATATAACCGTTGGTGTGAGCTTGCCGTAGACGATCCGGACGTAGTTTGCGAGCTTAAAGAAATGGAAGGTAACGAGGAGGCGATCTCCGAGGCCTTTTATCAGGATCTTGAGTTCGGTACGGGCGGTCTTCGCGGAGTTATAGGAGCGGGCACCAACAGACTTAATATATACACCGTAGGTAAGGCGACCCAAGGTCTTGCCGCATATGTAAATTCGGTAACCGATAAGGGCAGCGTAGCTATAGCATACGACAGCCGTATCAAGTCGGATGTTTTTGCCCGTCATGCGGCTTCTATCCTTGCGGCCAACGGCATCAAGGTATATATCTATCCCGAGCTTATGCCCACACCTATGCTTTCCTTTGCGGTAAGATATTATAAGTGCGATGCGGGTATCGTGCTTACTGCAAGCCATAATCCCGCAAAGTATAACGGCTACAAGGCTTACGGCCCCGACGGCTGTCAGCTTTGCCTTGAGGCGGCAGAATATGTGCTGTCCATCATGAACAAGGTGGATGAGTTCGACGGCGTCAAGACCTGCGATTTTGACGCGGCTGTAGCCGAAGATAAGATAGAATTTATCACCGATGACGCGATCGATGCATACCTCTCTGAGGTTGCAAAACAAAGAGTGTCCGAGGAAATTGATATGTCGGGACTCAAGGTTATATATACACCTCTTCACGGCTCGGGCAACAAGCCTGTAAGAGCCATCCTTGACCGTATAGGTATAAGCGGTGTTACCGTTGTTCCCGAGCAGGAAAAGCCCGACGGAAACTTCCCCACAGCACCCTATCCCAATCCCGAGATCAGACAGGCGTTTGAGTGTGCGCTGAAGCTTGCAGACGAGGTAAAGCCCGACATCCTTCTTGCCACCGACCCCGACTGCGACCGTGTGGGTATCGCAGTAAACCTTGACGGTGAGTTCAGACTCTTTACCGGTAACGAGGTAGGAACGCTTCTGCTTGATTATATCCTCAGGAGAAGGACCGAAAAGGGAACACTCCCCAAGAATCCCGTTGCGGTAAAGACCATCGTTACCTCCGATCTTACAAAGAAGATCGCAGATGAATACGGCGTACAGCTTATCGACGTTCTTACAGGCTTTAAGTTTATCGGTGAGCAGATAGGTCTTTTAGAGGAAAAGGGCGAAGAAGACCGTTATATCTTCGGCTTTGAGGAAAGCTACGGCTACCTTGCAGGCAGCTACGTAAGAGACAAGGATGCCGTTGTTGCATCTATGCTTATCTGCGAGATGACCGCATACTATAAGACCCTCGGTCTTACCCTTATGGATGTACTGCTTGAGCTTTATAAGAAACACGGCTGCTACGTTTGCTCACAGAAGAGCTTTACCTGTGAGGGTCAGAGCGGCATGCAGCATATCAAGGATATCATGACAAGGCTGCGTACAGGCGGATATGCCGAGATAGACGGTATGCAGATCTCCTGTATGAAGGATTACGGCGAGAGCGTTTCTACCGATATGACAACGGGAGAAAAGTCGGCAATAGACCTTCCTTCCTCCAATGTTATCGGCTTCCACCTTTGTGACGGCAGCTCTGTAATCGTTCGTCCCTCGGGTACAGAGCCCAAGATCAAGATGTATTTAAGCGCGGTAGGTGTTGACAAGGATGCGGCAGAGTCTCTTCTTACCCGTCTTGAAAATGCCGGAACAGCACTTTTAGGATTTTAATCAAGTGAGGTCATATATGAAGAAAATTATATCATTGTTGCTTGCTCTACTCTGCTTGCTTGCGGCTCTTACAGGCTGCGGCATTTCAAAGAGCGAGGGCTACGACTATAAGGATTCCTACGACAGACTTTATCAGAGCGTTATGGAGCACGGATATGCTATCGAAGCTTTAGAAGGCGGTACTGCGGGTAAATTTGCAGAGGGTGAGATCTGCGTATGCTTTGGTGATTCGCTTTTAGGTCTTCCCGAGGCACCTGAGGATTATGCCTCTGTGATTGCAGCTGAAACCGGACTTACTGCGGTAAACGCAGGCTTCGGTGCTGCAAGCATCGCCAAAAATCCTAACGAGGCATACGACATGTTTTCGCTCTGCCGTCTCGTCAACGCCGTAACCACGGGAGACTGGAGCCGTCAGGATGAAAGAGTTTCTGAGCTTCCTCTTGCCAACTCGGCTAAACGCCTTGAAGAGCTTAAGGCGGTGGACTGGTCCAAGGTAAGCGTTGTGACCCTCGGTATGGGTCTTAACGACATAAACGACGGCTATGTTATAGAAAATGAAGCAGAACCGAAGGATATAACCACGGTGAAGGGTGCTCTTCGCTATTCTATAGAGACTCTTCTTACCAAGTATCCTCATCTTAAGATAATGGTGCTTACCCCCACATACAGATATCTGTACAATTCTGATATGAGTTGTGATGAAAAGCTTTATAACGGCAACAGCTACGAGCAGTATATAGATGCTGTTATTTCGGTGGCTGAGGAGTATAAGCTTCCTTATATCGATCTGTTCAGAACCATCGGATTTAATAAATATAACTTCAAGTATTATTATCTTGAGGGTGACGGAACTCATCTCAACTCCAAGGGAAATGAGCGTATAGGTAAGCGTGTTTCAAACGAGCTTCTTCTCCAATTTAAATAAGATGTTAACCCCGCGATTTTCGCGGGGTTTTTGCTTGCTTTTTGTAAAAAAGTGTGGTATAATAAACTGATTAGTTGTAATTATTTGAAGGGAAGCGGAAAATATGAGTTTATTTAATGGCAAAACCTTACTTATAACAGGCGGTACAGGCTCCTTCGGTAACGCTGTGCTTAACAGATTTCTTGAGACCGATATTTCAGAGATAAGAATATTCTCAAGAGACGAAAAGAAGCAGGACGATATGCGCCACGAGTTTCAGGCTAAGATGCCCGAGGCTGCGGGAAAGATCAAGTTCTTTATCGGCGATGTCCGCGATTACAACAGCGTGAAGAATGCTATGTATGGCGTAGACTATATCTTCCACGCGGCAGCTCTCAAGCAGGTACCCTCCTGTGAGTTCTTCCCCATCGAGGCGGTAAAGACCAATGTTCTGGGAACCGAGAATGTGCTTAACGCCGCTATAAGTGAGGGTGTAGGCTCTATC
>JAZNKU010000185.1:0-1583 GCA_045578685.1 Eubacteriales bacterium | reverse complement strand
TATTCTGTGGGCAACAGAGCAAAGGCAGCACTCGAGGACGCCAGAGCCCGTATTGCGGCTCAGCTTGGCTGTGAGGCAAACGAGATATACTTTACCTCCTGCGGTACTGAGGCTGATAACTGGGCTATCAAGGGTACAGCCCATGCAAAGCAGGCTAAGGGTAAGCACATTGTATGTTCTGCGTACGAGCATCATGCTGTTACCCATACGATGAAGACACTCAAAAAGGATGGATTTGAGATAACCTATATTAAACCTACACCCGAGGGTATCATCACCCCCGAGGCGGTAAAGGAAGCCATCCGTGAGGATACCATCCTCGTTTGTGTGATGTATGCAAACAACGAGATCGGTACTATCAATCCTATCAAAGAGATAGCTGAGATAACCAAAGAGAAAAAGATCACCTTCTTCTCCGACGGTGTTCAGGCTGTGGGTCATATCCCCGTGGATGTAAAAGAGCTTGGTCTTGATATGCTTTCGCTTTCGGGACATAAGTTCAATGCACCCAAGGGTGTCGGAGCACTCTATATCAGACGCGGGTTGAGAGTAGATACATTCATGGATGGCGGCGGACAGGAGAGAAATAAACGCGGCGGTACAGAAAACCTTCCTTATATTATAGGTATGGCTGTAGCACTTGAAGCGGCTACAGCACGCTTCTCCGAAAACGAAAAGCTTACGGCTATGCGTAACAGACTTGCCGAGGGACTTTCTAAGATCCCTTACTCCAGAGTCAACGGCACGCTTGAGCACAGACTCCCCGGAAATATAAACGTAGCATTCGAATTTGTTGAGGGTGAGAGCCTCTTATTGTTGCTTGATGCCAACGGCATCTGTGCATCAACAGGTTCGGCTTGTTCATCTACATCTCTTGAGCCTTCCCATGTGCTTCTTTCCATCGGTGTTCCCGTAGAGGTAGCTCACGGATCTCTGAGATTCTCACTTTCCCATGACAATACCGACGAGGACGTAGACTATATCCTTGAGACAGTTCCCAAGGTTGTTGAGAGACTTCGTATGATGAGTCCGCTTTATGATGCGGCAGAAAGGAAATAATATGTACAGCGAAAAGGTAATGGATCATTTCTCCAACCCCAGAAATGTTGGTGAATTAGAAAATGCAGATGCTATCGGCGAGGTAGGCAACGCTACTTGCGGCGATATAATGAGAATTTATCTCAAGATAGATAACAATATAATTACAGACGTATCCTTCAAGACCTTCGGATGCGGTGCTGCTATTGCTACATCCTCCATGGCGACCGAGCTTATCAAGGGTAAGAGCATTGAGGAGGCTCTCGAACTTACCAACAAGGCGGTCGTTGAGGCTCTTGACGGACTTCCTCCTCAGAAAATACACTGCAGTGTGCTTGCAGAGGAGGCTGTAAAGAAGGCGATTGCCAACTATTATGACAAGATGGGTATCGAACACGATATCATGAAGGGTTGCGACGGATGTTGCGACCACTGTCATCACCATCATAACGAGGACTAATATATGCGTATACTGCTTGGGATGAGCGGAGGCGTTGACAGTACTTATGCCGGCGCTCTGCTTTCGCAGGAGGGTTACGAGGTTG
>JAZNKU010000184.1:0-2596 GCA_045578685.1 Eubacteriales bacterium | reverse complement strand
AGAAATGTTTCCTGAAGCACCACGCCTATCTGGGAACGCAGGGACTCCTGAGAAATATCTCTGATATCCACACCGTCTACTGTAATTGAGCCGTCCTCTACATCATACATACGCATAATAAGATTTATAAGAGTCGATTTTCCAACACCTGATGCACCGACAAGACCTATAAATTCACCGGGCTTTATGTGGATATTTATCTTATGCAGAACCTCACTGCCGCTATCATATCCGAAAGAAACATCATTGATATCTATGCTACCTTTAATATCAAGGTCAACGGCTTTTTCTGCATCAGCAACATCAACCTCCTCATCAAGAATCTCAAAGACCTTGGCAGACGATGTAGAAAACTCCATCCATCTTCTCGGTATCTGTGCTATCATACGCAGGGGCCCGTATATCATGGCAGTATAGGAGGAGAACTGGGACATCTCACCGAGAGTCATCTCACCGCCTATAATACGGTTACCAACGTAATAGAGAATTATAAACTCACCGAAGCTAATGAAGAAGCGAAGCACAGGCATGATAAAGCTCCAACGGATGTCAGTTATCTCCTGCATACGCTTTTCTTCGAGAGTTCCCAGCTCAAAGCGCTTGGTCTCCTTCTGCTCCATTCCAAAGGACTTTACTACTCGGATACCCGAAAAGATATCGTGAAGTATGGAATTGGTCTTTGAAGCAGCGAGCCATCTCTTGTGGAAAAGTCCTCGCATTGATTTCCAGAAAAATCTGAAGGACATAACCACAAAGGGGGTAGGAAGCAATATCATGAGGAACAGCATCGGATCATAGATAAACATAAATACCGACACCGCGATAAACACAGCCAGCTGCTCAAGAATATTTGGCAGATAGTTAATTACAAAATCACGAAGAATATTAGTATCCCAACCCACACGGCGCATAAGATCACCTGTGTTACGCTTGGATATATTTCCTACAGACAGACGCTCCAGCTTATCAAATAACTGATTACGGAGCTTGACGATCATCTTATTGCTTGCCGCAATAAGGATATGATATCTTATATTGGATATAGTTCTTATAAAAAACTCAAGTCCGAGGATAGAAAGCACAATCAACAGATAGCTGATCATATCTGCATTTTCATTGCCTGCTGTAATATAATTATCTACAAGATTTCTGTTGATATACGGAATTACAAGACATAGACCGCTTACCGCAAAGAAAAGCAGTATGGCAAAGAACATATACACCTTGTACTCTGCAAAAAGACGGAAGGTTCTGCCAAGAAGCATCTTCTTATCCTGACAGTGCAGGCAAACGCGGGAACCGTCACGGTAAGGTCTGCCGCATTTAGGACAGGTATCACCCCTGTCATTAAACGGAGGCATCACACCGTCTTCAAGATAATGGTTCAGACGACGTACCTGCTTGATCTGGCCTTTTGAATATTTAATATCACTTCTGCATATAAGGTGAACGGCGTCCTCGGTATCCTTATAGGAAACAAATACACAGCCTACACCGTTATCGGTAATAAACTCCTTGATATCAGTTCTTTTTACCGTGGATTTCACTTCCCCGTCAACACTTATCCTGAGCTCATAGCCGTCAAACTCTACCGAGCCATTGACACGCTTGTCCGGAATCTCAGGATCAAGATTGAAGGGAAACTTACATAATAATTCTTTATTTGACATATTATCACTCAGATATATAACTCAATTTTCTTATGGCTCTTTTTGTCGAGTCCCATCAATGATTCGATAACGAATCGGTTACCGTCAACATCAAGCAGTATCGCCTTGTCGTCACCGGCACGAATGATGTTGCGGAAGGTATCCTGCATGGTGAAACTGACCTTGCGGTCCTCCTCGGTCATAATGGTCCAGTAAGAAAAACCGTATCTTTCTTTAAGCGAAAGGATACTTTTAACCTTAGGCTCATAGTATTTACGCTTAAGCTCTGTACGAAGAAGCTCTGCACTCACTTGGTCATAATCATTTATATCGTATATAATACCAATCTCTTTGTTATCGGGATCAATGACAGATATATATTCCCAGGGCTTATCAAACGGGAAGGTACGGTGGAGAAAAACTCTGTCATAACTTTCTTCCCCTTTTTTTGCAGTTAGAAATCCGTTTTTCATACTGAACTCTGAATTTGATTTATCAAGGCGGACTATGGAAGCCGCCCCTTCCTTTATAATTTCATTTGCCATAATTTACTCCGTAATTCCTGCGTTCTTAAGTGCCTCAAGCTGAAGTGAATAGAGCTTATTGTATACACCGTCAGGGATATCCAGAAGCTCCTTGTGTGTTCCCTGTTCTGCCACCTTACCGTTTTCAATAACGATAAGCTTATGAGCATCGCGAAGGGTTGACAGTCGGTGTGCGATCATAATTGTTGTCTTGCCCTTGGTCAGATCCGAAAGGGCGTTCTGGATCATCTTTTCGGTCTTGGTATCCATTGCGGCTGTAGCCTCGTCAAGGATAAGGATCTTGGGATCTCTCAGTATTGCTCTGGCAATAGAGACTCTCTGTCTCTCACCGCCGGAAAGATCCTTATGCCCGAAGCCGATCATGGTATTGTATCCGTCGGGAAGCTTGATGATAAAGTCATG
>JAZNKU010000183.1:0-3085 GCA_045578685.1 Eubacteriales bacterium | reverse complement strand
GCAAATCTTTCATCAGGAGTCATAGCCTCGAGACGTGCTACCTCGTCAAAACGTGCGGAGTCGATAACCTCGCCGTCCTCACCCAGAAGCTCGTCATATGCAACACACTTCTTGCTCTT
Source organism: Eubacteriales bacterium (assembly GCA_045578685.1). Lineage (GTDB taxonomy): Bacteria > Bacillota > Clostridia > Oscillospirales > CAG-272 > RGIG7300. The sequence goes on along the minus strand of JAZNKU010000183.1, from coordinate 2,966 downwards.
GCAGTTGATACATCTCTCTGCCATAACCTCAGCATAGTCAACCTTAACCACGCCGTCATAGAGAGTGTCAACGTACATACCGTCATCCTTATAATCAATAGAAACGATACCGTCAACCTTGGACTTCAGCTTAACGGGATCTGCCATACCCTCACAACTGATCGCAACCGCATAAACCTTTTCACGGTCGAAGCGGTGCTCGGTGAGAAGCTGGTTGAAGCTGTATGTATCGCAGGGCTTGAGGAACACAAGGATCTTGCCCTCAAGTTTCTTGGTCTTTGCAACGAGGTACTTGGAGAAGTTAGCTCCGCAGAAATCGTTGTAAACAAAGCCGTTATTTATTTCTTCTTCAGTTGTAAATACTGCGGGAGTGATATCGTAGTCGAACTCACCCTTCTTCCAGCCGAGAACTGCGGATACGGTTCCGTTGGAAAGAAGCTCTACCGCCTTTGTGATCAGCTGATCGCGAGTTATCTTTTGCATCTCAGATCCTCCAATCTCTTATTTTCGCCAAGGGCTGTTACCTGTGCCACAAAGTCATTCATGGTAGCTGCAAACTTTGCGCCCTCTGCCGCAGATACCCATTCTACACGGGTACGCTCTCTCTCGATACCGAGATAGTCGAGCATAGAGAAGAGCATTGCCATACGGCGGCGGGTATAGTAGTTACCGGAGGTGTAGTGGCATTTGCCGGGATGACAGCCGCAGAGGATAACACCGTCGGCACCGCGCTGGAAAGCACGGAGAATAAACATGGGATTAACACGGCAGGAGCAGGGTACACGGATGATCTTAACGTCTGCGGGATAGTTAAGACGGTTGTTACCTGCAAGGTCTGCGACCGCATATGAACACCAGTTGCAGCAGAATGCAACTATCAAGGGCTTATATTCTTTCATTTGCATATTGCGTCTACCTCCGCCATGATCTGATTGTTGGCAAATCCGCGAAGATCCATTGCTCCGCTGGGACATGCAACTGTACAACAACCGCAACCCTGACATACCGCGGGATTAACAGAAGCTACTCTTCTTACCTGAGTGGTTCTGTCGGGCATACGGAATTCCTTGTCAACATAAGTAATAGCACCGTAGGGACATACTCTCTCACAGGAGGAGCAGCCGTTACACATCATCTCGTTGGAGCTTGCAACGCAGGGGTTACCTGTGAGCTTATCCTTGCAGAGAAGGCCTATTACCTTGGAAGCTGCCGCACCTGCCTGAGAAACGGTCTCGGGAATATCCTTGGGACCCTGGCAAGCACCGGAGAGGAACACACCTGCTGTGGGGCTCTCTACGGGACGCAGCTTGGGATGAGCTTCTGTAAAGAAGTCGTTGGTATCCATACTTGCTGTAAGCATGGTTGCAAGGAGTCTTGCAGACTTATCGGGCTCGATCGCAGCCGCAAGAACTACAAGGTCAGCGTCGATATGAAGCTGCTTATTGGAAATAAGATCGGAAGCCTGTACCTTAAGTACGTCGCCTTCGGGAGTGATCTTACCAACCATACCCTTGATATAGTTTACACCGTATTCCTCAACGGCACGGCGATAGAACTCGTCAAAGTTCTTACCGGGAGTACGAACGTCAATGTAGAATACGTAAACCTCGGTATCGGGGTACTTGTCACGGGTAAGCATAGCGTGCTTAGCGGTGTACATACAGCAGATCTTGGAGCAGTATTCCTTGCCCTTCTCTGCACAAGCGGAGCAACGGGAGCCTACACACTGTACAAATACTATCTTATGAGGATGCTTGCCGTCGGAGGGACGAAGGAGCTTACCTTGGGTAGGACCAGCAGCGTTGGTAAGTCTCTCGAACTCAAGGGATGTGATAACGTCCTTAGACTGGCTGTAAGCGTACTCGTCAAACTTGTCCATGCTGATGGGGTTAAAGCCGGTTGCAACTACGATAGCACCGTACTTTTCCTCGATGAACTGATCCTTCTGAGTATAATCTATAGCACCTGCGCCGCAAACCTTAGAGCAGAGGCCGCACTTGCCCTTCTTGAGCATTGTACAAGCGCCTGCGTCAATGGTAGCAACCTTGGGTACTGCCTGTGCAAAGGGAATGTAGATAGCACTGCGGTTGTCCATACCCATATTGAACTCGTTGGGGTTCTTCTTCATGGGACACTTGTCAACACAGTCGCCGCATCCTGTACACTTGGTCTCGTCAACAAATCTTGCCTTCTTCTTGATAGTAACGTCAAAGTTACCTACGAAGCCCTTAACGTCGGTTACCTCGCTGTAGGAGAAGATTCTGATCTTCTCGTGCTGAGCAACGTCAACCATCTTGGGTGTAAGGATACAAGCCGCACAGTCGAGTGTGGGGAAGGTCTTGTCGAGCTGAGCCATCTTACCGCCGATAGTGGGCTTGGTCTCAACGATGTCTACGGGGAAGCCTGCATCTGCGATGTCAAGTGCAGTCTGGATACCTGCGATACCGCCGCCGATAACAAGAGCACGCTTGGTAACGGGGGACTCGCCGGGGGTAAGGGGTGTGTTGAGGTTAACCTTAGCAACAGCTGCCTTACCGAGGATGATAGCCTTCTCTGTACCGATGGGCATTTCCTTATGTACCCAAGAGCACTGCTCACGGATGTTTGCGATCTCTACCATGTAGGGGTTAAGACCTGCGGCAGCCGCAGTCTTACGGAAGGTAGCCTCGTGCATACGGGGTGAGCAGGAGCAAACTACGATACCTGTGAGCTTGTGTTCCTTAACGGCATCGATGATCATGTTCTGACCTGCCTGAGAACACATATACTGATAGTCGGTGGAGAAAACGACACCGGGTTCAAGCTTAAGTGCCTCTGCAACAGCCTTTACATCAACAGTACCTGCGATGTTGGAACCGCACCAGCAGACAAAAACGCCAATTCTCTGCATATTCGTTTTTCCTCCTTACTTGGTGTATTTTCTGAATGCGCTGACGAGGAGCTGCTGAGGAGTATCTTCGTCAACA
>JAZNKU010000182.1:0-11615 GCA_045578685.1 Eubacteriales bacterium | reverse complement strand
TTCCCAGAGGAAGAATTATCGAGATCTACGGTCCCGAGTCCTCAGGTAAGACCACAGTTGCCCTTCATGTTATTGCAGAGGTGCAGAAGTTAGGCGGCTCGGGTGCGTTTATCGATGCAGAGCACGCTCTTGACCCCGTATATGCAAAGGCTCTTGGCGTTGATATCGACGATCTTCTCGTTTCCCAGCCCGACTGCGGTGAGCAGGCTCTCGAGATCACCGAGGCTCTGGTACGAAGCGGTGCTATCGATGTTGTCGTAGTTGACTCTGTTGCGGCGCTCGTTCCCCAGCAGGAGATTGACGGCGATATGGGTCAGTCTCACGTGGGCTTACAGGCAAGACTTATGTCACAGGCACTTCGTAAGCTCAGCGGTTCTATTGCAAAGACTAACTGTATCGTAATCTTTATCAACCAGCTCCGTGAGAAGGTGGGCGTTATGTACGGTAACCCCGAGACCACTCCCGGCGGTAGAGCTCTTAAGTTCTATGCTTCTGTTCGTATTGATATCCGTAAGACCGAAACACTTAAGTCGGGTACCGATGTTACCGGTAACCATGTCAAGTGTAAGATAGTAAAGAACAAGGTTGCTCCTCCCTTTAAGGTAGCAGAGTTCGATATTCTCTACGGTAAGGGTATCTCAAAGTCCAGCGAGATCATCGATATGGGTCTTGAGCTTGATATTATCGAAAAGTCAGGCTCCTGGTTCTCCTATAACGGTGAGCGTATCGGTCAGGGTAAGGAAAAGGTTCGTGCTCTCTTTGAGTCTAACACTGAGCTTATGGCTGAGCTTGAGGAAAAGATCAAGGAAAAGCTCAAGGACGGCGGTATCCCCGAGGACACCACCCCCAGCCTTGATGACGGCGACGAGGATTTTGAGATCGCACTTGCAGGCGGATTTGACGAGGAGTGAAGGGGCAAGTTGCCCCTGCCATAATCGGGTGTGAAGAAAGCAATTCTCTTTTATTCAGAGCCCGAAGTGAAGTATTATTATGAGTTCAGATAATATTCCGATAAATTACAAAAAAGCTGCTCGTTCAGCATTAAATATGCTGGACTATGCCGATTGTACCGAAAAAAAGTTAAGAGAAAAGCTTGCCCGCAAGGGTCACGAAGAGGAGGCTATCGATTTTGCTGTTTCCTATGCAAAAAAGGTAGGTTATCTCAACGAAGCAAGATATCTGGAAAATGCCGTATATGCTATAGCTAACTCCAAGCTCTACGGTAAACGCCGCTTGGTGACTGAACTTTATACGAAGGGCTTTAAGCGTGAGGACATAGCAAATATAGATTTTTCCGAGATAGATTTTGCCGCCAACTGTGCCAAGCGTATTCTTAAGATAAAAAACAGATATTCTGACGAGCGAAAGCTCTACGCTGCCCTGCTCCGATACGGTTTTTCACCGTCGGATATCAAGGACGCATTCAGAATTATTGAGGATGAAAATGAGTAAAGCAAAAGTAGGATTTATTTCCCTCGGATGTCCTAAAAATCAGCTGGACACCGAGATAATGCTCAAGGAGCTTGTGGATGCAGGCTATCCTATTGTAGCAGAGGATATTGATGCCGATATCATCGTTATCAATACCTGCGCTTTCATTGAGAGCGCAAAAAAAGAAGCTATAGATAACATTCTTGACGTTGCATGGCTCAAGGAAAACAGAGATCTCAAGGGTATCATCGTAACAGGCTGCCTTGCAGAGCGTTACCGCGAGGAGATACTTGACTCCATGCCCGAGGTTGATGCTCTTATCGGTGTAAACTCTATCCACGATATAGTCAAGGCTGTTGAGGCTGTTGAAAGTAAGTGTAAGGATAAATACACATCCTTTAAGAATCCCGATGAGCTTGTTCTCGGCGGTGACAGAATAGTTACCACACAGGGCTATGCCTACCTCAAGATAGCCGAGGGCTGTGACAACCGCTGTACCTACTGTGCTATTCCTTCTATTCGCGGACATTTCAGAAGCCGCCCTATGGAGGATATTATAGCAGAGGCAAAGGATGTAGAAAAGCTCGGTATCAAGGAGCTTGTAGTCGTAGCACAGGACACCACCCGTTACGGTCAGGATCTCTACGGAGAATACAAGCTTGCTGAGCTTCTTCACCGTTTAGCCGAGGAGACAAATATTCCTTGGATAAGGATACTTTACTGCTATCCCGACAAGATAACCGACGAGCTTGTGGCAGAGCTTCGGGATAACGAGAAGCTGGTTAAGTATATTGATATGCCTATCCAGCATATTAATAACGGTATCTTAAAGCGTATGAACCGCCACGGCGACAGAGCTTGTATAGAGGATGCCATCAAGCGACTTCGCGACAATGTTCCCGATATCGTTATCCGTTCTACGGCTATTGCAGGCTTCCCCGGTGAGACTGAGGAGGACTTTGAGGAGCTGTGCGAGTTTATAGGCAAGGTCAAGTTTGAGCGCTTCGGTGCCTTTGCTTACTCCCGTGAGGAGGATACCCCCGCATACGATCTGCCCGATCAGTTAGACGAGCAGACCAAGATCGACCGTGCTGATATGCTTATGTCCAAGCAGATGATCATAAGTGAGGAATATAATCAAAAGCAGTTAGGCAAGACTCTTACCGTGCTTTGTGAGGGCTATGATCCCGTATCCGAGGCACATTTCGGCAGAAGCTACGCCGACGCTCCCGAGATAGACGGCAAGGTATATTTTACCTCCCACACCCGTATTGCCGAGGGCAGCTTTGTTAAGGTTGAGATAACCGAGATATTAGACTATGACCTGATAGGAGAGGCTATATTATGAAACTGAATCTTCCCAACAAGCTGACACTTCTTCGTGTCATTATGATTCCTTTGTTCTTATTCTTTATCATTTTCCCCGTTGCGGGAGATATCGCAAGCCCCATTATTGCAACCGTTATATTTATTCTTACCGCTCTTACCGATATGCTCGACGGTAAGATCGCGAGAAAGTACAACCTCATTACCAACTTCGGTAAGTTCCTTGACCCACTGGCAGATAAATGTATGATCCTTGGTGGTTTTATTGGTCTTCTTTGTGTTGCCAATGCGAGAGGTGAGCTTTACAGTAAGGTGCTTGCTTGGTCCTTCTTCCTTATTCTTCTTCGCGAGCTTGCCGTTACCTCCATGCGTCTGGTAGTATCCGATGCAGGTAATGTTGTTATTGCCGCTAACTGGATGGGTAAGTGTAAGATCGTGCTACAGACCGTAACCATGGTCGTACTCATTCTTGAGCCTCTGGTTCCCACTAACAATATAGTAAGCTATGTTTTCCTTGCCGCAACCGTAATTCTAACAATGTGGTCGGGTATAAACTACTTCATAGCTTACTGGCCTTATTTAGATCCTTCTAAGTAATCAACAGATAAAATACGAAGCCTTTTGACCCATGCGGTCAAAAGGCTTTTACTTTTATCCCTATACTACAAAAAGATATATTATTCCCAAGACAGAAAATAGCATTAACAAATGGAAAATAATGGTATAATACCAACACAGTAAACAAAGAAAAGGAAATGTAGAGAAATGAGTACACTTGCGGTAGAATGTATCAAGGAAAGCGAAAGGATCTGTATGCTTGACGAATGTCGAATAATGTCGAACAAACGCCAGCCGAGAAAGCTGTTTGAGGACAGAGCAATTCTGTCACTTGCAGACAGCATACACCGTCACGGAATACTACACCCCCTTTCGGTACGAAAAAACGGGGATGATTATGAGCTTGTGGCAGGAGAACGACGGTTGAGAGCTGCCAGACTTCTGAAAATGAAGCGTGTCCCCTGTATAATCATTAATATAGACGAGGAAACATCAGCAGTAATGTCAATAGTAGAAAATATCCAGCGGCAGGACCTGAATATTTTTGAAGAGGCTATGGCAATACTTACCTTAAAGGAATTATATTCAATGACACAGGAGTCGATAGCCCGTACCCTGTCGGTAAGTCAGTCCTATGTAGCAAACAAGCTCCGCATCCTCCGCCTAACCTCCCGAGAGCAGAGTATTGTACTCGAGCATGGGCTGAGCGAGCGGCATTGCAGAGCACTTCTGCGGCTTGAAGAAGAAGCAAGAGAGCAGGCTCTTGATTACATAGTAAGGCATAACCTCAATGTTGCTGCTGCCGAAGCCTATGTGGACAGGCTATGTACTGAGGATAAGAGAAGGCCCAGAGTTCTGAACGGTCAACTGAAGGATCTTAAGCTGTTTTATAATTCTATAGACCGTGCAGTTAATTCCGTCAAGAAATTAGGCATAAATGTAGTTACCGAAACTGTTGAAAGTGATGACTGCAAACGGATGACGATAATTGTAAGGAAATGATGATGTTTCACGTGAAACAATAACGGTTATAACGGCATAAATGTTTCACATGAAACATTTATTGAAATATTGACTTTAGCCTCTATATAGTGTATAATTTATATACACTTTTATTAGGAGGCGATGTGTTGGGTAAGACTTTAACATTTGCCAATCAGAAGGGTGGAGTGGGTAAGACCACCTCTGCGGTCAATACCGCAGCGGCAATGGCATGTCTCGGCAAGAAGGTGCTTCTCGTTGACTGTGACCCTCAGGGTAATGCTTCGAGCGGTGTCGGCATAAACAAAAGACAGATTGTCAATTCCACCTATGATCTGCTTATCGGAAGAGTAAGCGGTAAGGATTGTGTAATTAAAACTGAATTTAAAAATCTCGATATAATTCCTGCAAATATTGCACTTGCAGGAGCAGAATTTGAGCTTGTAGAGTTGGAAAACCGCGAAAAAAGGCTGCGCAACGGCTTGGAGAGTGTAAAATCCGACTATGACTATATCGTAGTTGACTGTCCCCCTTCCCTTGGCATTCTAACGGTAAATTCCCTTGTGGCAGCAGACGGTATCATCATTCCTATGCAATGCGAGTACTATGCTCTTGAGGGTCTTTCACAGCTTATGCTGTCTATAAGACAGGTTAAGAAGCTATATAACCCCGATATCGAGATAACCGGCATACTTCTGACCATGTATAACGGCAGACTCAATCTGACGCTGCAGGTCGTAAACGAGCTTAAGAAGTATTATGCCAATAAGATAATTTCTACTCCCGTAGTCAGAAATGTAAGGATCTCCGAGGCTCCCAGCCACGGAAAGCCTATTATTGCGTATGACAGATATTCAAAGGGCAGCCTTGCGTATATTGAGATCGCAAGAGAGATAACAGAAAGGATATAATATGGCAGCAAAGAGTTCAGGACTGGGTAAGGGCCTCGATGCAATATTTGAGGATAACTTTACCGAATCGGGCAACAAAGGCAGTACAATGCTGCGTATAAGTGATATTGAGCCCCGTTCAAATCAGCCGAGAAAGGTGTTTGACGAGGAGGCTCTGGCAGAGCTTGCGGATTCTATAGCAACCCACGGACTTATTCAGCCTGTGGTGGTAAGAGAGGACAGCCGCGGATTTTACAGTATAGTAGCCGGTGAGCGCCGTTGGCGTGCTTCTAAGCTGGCGGGACTTACAGAAATACCTGTAGTGATCCTTGATATAGATGATGCCAAGGCTGCAGAGCTCGCTTTGGTAGAGAATCTTCAGCGTGAGGATCTTAATCCTATAGAAGAAGCAATGGCATATGAGGCTCTTTCTTCCGAGTATAACCTTACACAGGAAGAGATATCACAGCGTATCGGAAGATCAAGATCGGCGATAACAAATTCGCTTCGTCTTTTAAATCTTCCCGAGGATGTTAAGGACCTGGTTGCAGATGACGAAATATCAGCAGGCCACGCCCGTACCCTTCTCGGTCTTAAGGATAAGGACAAGCTTAACGAGGCAATTCACCTCATTATAACAAAGGAATTATCGGTCCGTGATACCGAAAAGTTGGTAAAGAAGATGAATAATGCCAAGCCTGCAGAGGTAATTGCGGTCACCGATAAAGTCGAGGTAGACTACCGCAAGGAGCTTGAGCGACGCATGACACAGAGCCTCGGCAGAAAGATCGTTATCAAGGACAAGGGCAAGGCTAAAAAATTAGAGATTTCCTACGAGGATAACGAGGATCTTGAGGGTCTTATCGTTAAGCTCTGCGGACATAATATTTTTGATAATTAAAACAGGAGATATATATAATGTTAGACATCAGACTTATTAAAGAAAATCCCGATGAAGTAAAGAGATTGCTCGCAGCAAAGGAATATGACGCATCTAACGAAATAGATGAAATACTCAAGTTAGATGTTGCACGCCGTGAGCTTATCGCAAAGACAGAGAGCCTTAAGGCTGAACAGAACAAGGTATCCAAGCAGATACCCATGATGAAGAAGAACGGCGAGGACACCGCTCCTATCTTCGCACAGATGAAGGAGCTTTCCGAGACTATTAAGGCAAACGATGCAGAGCTTAAGGAGATAGAGGAAAAGTACAGAACACTTATGCTTTCCCTTCCCAACCTTCCCGACCCCGACCTTAAGCCCGGCGGTAAGGAAAATAACGAGCCCGTTAAGTATTTCGGTGATCCTCATACCTTCGATTTTGAGCCCAAGAACCATGTAGATCTCTGTACCGATCTCGGACTTATCGACTATCCCAGAGGTACCAAGCTCTCCGGCAGCGGCTTTTGGATCTACAGAGGCATGGGCGCTCGTCTTGAGTGGGCGCTTCTCAACTACTTTATAGACACTCACCTTGCAGACGGCTACGAGCTGGTGCTTGTTCCCCATATGCTGGGTTATGAGTGCGGTCTTACCGCAGGTCAGTTCCCCAAGTTTGCAAACGATGTTTACTGGCTCGATACCGCAGAGGACAATCAGCGCAGATTTATGCTTCCTACAGCTGAGACCGCTCTTGTTTCTCTTCACAGAGATGAGATCCTCACCGAGGCAGATCTTCCCCGTAAGTATATCTCCTATACTCCCTGTTTCCGCCGTGAGGCAGGCTCTTACAGAGCTGACGAGCGCGGTATGGTAAGAGGTCACCAGTTCAACAAGGTTGAGATGGTTCAGTACACCCGTCCCGACAACTCCGACGAGGCTTTCGAGGAGCTTGTAGGCAAGGCAGAGGCTCTTGTTAAGGGCTTAGGCTTCCACTTCAGAACTGTTAAGCTTGCAGCAGCAGACTGCTCCGCTTCTATGGCAAGAACCTATGATATCGAAATCCATATTCCTTCCATGAACGGCTACAAGGAGGTTTCCTCCGTATCCAATGCAAGAGATTATCAGGCTCGCCGCGGTAACATGAGATACCGTAACGAGGCAACAGGTAAGACCGAGTTCGTTCATACTCTCAACGGCTCCGGACTTGCAACCAGCCGTATCCTTCCTGCCGTAGTTGAGCAGAATCAGCTTGCCGACGGTTCCGTAAAGGTTCCCGAGGTTCTCCAGAAGTATCTTGGTGTTGAGGTCATCACCAAGGATATGATCAAGCAGAGATGAGCTTCTCAAGTCTTTGGGTAGACACAGGCTCATCCCTTGAAAAGGTGATATGGGCAATATATATAGGCACGGTCATAGCCGCCTTTATGCTTTGGTATTCCAAGGGCTTTATAGGTAAGGTGGCAAGAATTCTTGCAAAGAAAAACGCTCACAGCCCCGAGGATTCATATACTCTTCGGGAGCTTGGGCTGGATAATATATTTATAAGAAACGCCTTGAAAAATAAGTATTCCGCTCTTCGCAAGGTGGTATACTGTACTCTTGATAAGGAAAAGCTCAAGAGAAACGATTTTTATGAGGCTAAATTCTATATCCCCGAGGATCAGAAAAATCGTGCTTACTTCAAATACAGAGGAAACAATAATACTTTGGGTATGGTATTGATAGTTGCTGTGGCAATGTTCATTCTGGCAAACCTCTGTATCCGTTATATCCCCGAGATAATTGATATGCTCAAGGATATATAAAAGATTGTTAAATTATTAACGAGGTTTTGATATGTCTGAACAGAATAGACGAAAACCGAATACAAGCCTGCCCAAAAAGCAGATAAAGCAGGGTAATAAAAAAAGCCCTGCCCCTGCCAAGGCAGATCCGAAAAAGACTGCAGGCACAGCACAGAGAAGACCTGCACCCCGTAAAAATAACGACGGCTTTAACAAGGTCCTCGTTCGTACTGTCATAGTAGCGGCTGTGGCGGTGTTGGTGGTAATATTGGGACTTATGCTGTCCGGACTTCGCTATACCAAGGCTACCGACAATGCAGGCACTACCGCAAAATTTTTTGGTTGGGTAGACGATGCAGGCAATATTGATAAGGGAACGCTTTATTTCTCGGGAGAGAAAAGCGGAACCGCCAAGATAAGTGCCAAGGACAGCAGTATAACCTACTCGAACGGTGATGTTTATGTAGGTGAGATGGCTAACGGCTTCCCCAACGGACAGGGTAAAATGAACTATTATAACGGTGATATCTACGAGGGCAGCTATGTCAACGGTGTTATCGAGGGTAAGGGTAAGTTTACTTACTCGGGCGGTGATGTCTACGAGGGTGACTTCAAGGACGGCGGCTCCACGGGAACCGGCGTTTACACCGAGGCAGACGGTACTACCCACGAGGGTCCTTTTACCGATAATATGAAAAACGGCGTTTTTAAGACCACTTACGGCGACGGAAGTGTATTTGAGGGCAGCTATGTCAACGATGCCAAAACAGGTCAAGGTAAGTACACCTTTGCTTCCGGAGATATCTACGAGGGTAACTTCGAAAAGGACAGATTTTCGGGTCAGGGCACCTACACCTGGGCTAACGGAGAGAAGTATACAGGTGCTTTCACCGACGGTCAGATGACAGGCTGGGGTAAATACGAGTGGCCCAGCGGCAGAGTCCTCGAGGGACAGTTTGAGAAGGGTGTGTTCGTGCGTACCACCGAAAACCCCGATGCCGAGGATAAGGACGATGAAAATGAAGATAATGATGAAACCACCGACGAATAGTCGGTGGTTTCTTAATGTAAAATGTATAATTAAGGTGGAAAACAGTTACCGGGTGACTGTTTTCTTCATTATATATTTATTTCAGCTCCTGTTCTAAATTGCGAAAAAGCTCGGAGTGAAAGAAATCCTCTATAGATATGCCTAAGCCGTCGCATATCTTTTTTACCGTTGATACGGTGGTGCTGTTGTTTCTGCCGCCCACGATATTGTTTAGCGTTGACTGGGTTATGCCGCTAACAGTAGCAAGCTTATTTACGGTTATGTTATTTTCGGTACAAAGTTCGAGTATGCGAAGCTTTACTGCAAAGCCTATATTCACCATATCACCTCAACTCTTTAGGGTTAATACAATTCTACTATTTATCGGTAGAAAAGCTTAACTCTTTTGAGTTGGCTTTTTGCTTTTCGTGGTGATATAATCAAATATAATAAAATCCTATATGGGTAAAAGAAAGGAAAAAAATATGAAAAAAATCGAAAACCTGCTTTATTCAAACGTAGGTAAAAAAATCAAAATGTTAGCACTTATAACAGGTATTATAGGTATGCTTGCCGTAGTCGTGGGACTCTTCCTTCTTCTTATAGGCTGTGCAGATATGGATGATCTTTTGATCGTAGGGCCTATCGTTGCAGGCTCAGGTCTCGTGCTTTGGGTATCTACTTGGCCTCTTTATGCCTTCGGTCAGATAACAGAGGATGTACATAACGGTGTAGGTAAGGGTACTTCCAAGCCCGAAAAGCTCCCCGAGCTTTAAGGAGTAGCTATGGGATATCAAAGACTTTACGAGCTGACAAAGAATCTTTATCTTTCGGGTTCACCGGTTATTATCGAAGCGGGTGCGCTCTTGAAGGAAGAGGAAAGCGGTTCGCTTATCACACAGTTAAAATTCAAAAATATCAGAGGTAAGCGTATAATTTCTCTTAAGGTATCGGTGCAGTATCTTGATACCGCAGGCAGAGCCTTGGGAGAGTCCGTTTCAGCTTCTTATCTTGATCTTAACGCTTATGCAGGTTTAAGCTTTGGTTCACAAACACCTGTTTCGGTGCCTTACGGAGATGCAAGATCTTTTACGGTTTCGGTGAGCGAGGTCATCTTTGCCGACGGAAGCTCCTGGTCGGGTACGGGTGAATGGAATCCCCTGCCCAAGGAAACTACTCTGTTGGAAAAGCTTGGTGAGGAACAGCTCTTGAAGCAGTACCGTATGATAAAGGAAAATGCAGAATACGTACCTGTGACAGCAGAGGATCTGTGGCTATGTGATTGCGGCAGTTGGAATCCTGATTCTGAAAAATATTGCTACGGCTGTAACAAGGAGATATACCGCTTTGAGGATATAGACCTTACCGAGCTTGAAAAGGACAAGGAAGAACGTGTCAAAAACGAGTTTTTAACAAGAAAAAAGACCTTGAAGATATCGGCAATATCGGTTCTTACGCTTATAGTCGTTATAATTCTCGGTACGGTCATATCAAATTATACTGAGAAAAATAATTTGTACAAAAAAGCCATACAGCTAAGAGAAGAACCCGTGGGACAATACTCATTCAATCAGGCTATTGATCATTTCACCGAATTGGGGAGCTTTAAGGATTCTCCCGAGCAGATAAAAAAGACCGAAAAGGCTAAAGAGGAATATATCTTAGCAGGGGACTATGCATATGCTGTAGCCTGCTACGAGGACGGAGCCTACGAGTCAGCGATAGAATGCTTTGGGGAGTTAGGCGACTATAAGGACAGCAAGGCGCTTCTCAAGGAGGTAAAGGCGGCTAAAAAGGAAGCTGATTATCAAGAGGCACTGGGTATGCTTGAAAAGGGCAGATATTGGAATGACGATGCTATGGAAGTCTTTGAAGAGTTGGGTGACTACAGGGACTCAGCCGACAGGCTTGCGGATTGTGAGCTCCGCGATGCTATAGATGATCTCGATTATAATTATTTCGAGAAGAATTGTGAAGGCTATACCCGGGTTATGGGTAATGAGATAGTTAAGACCTTAGTCGGAATCAAATATCCTATCAACGAATCTTATAAAGATGAAGGATTTGTAATACCGGTAACCTTTAGCAGCAACGGTACCTTTGATGGGTATTATGAAGGTTACTATAGGCGTTATTATCATGACGGTATCTGGGGAGTTAACGGAGATATGCTTCTGTATACTACGGCTTACACCCGTGAGGAGATGATGGAGGAACCGGAAAGTTTCAGTTACTTCCTCTATAAGGTAAATGACGACGTATATATAATGTGCAGTGGTGATAAAACCACCTACGATTCAAAAACAAAGACCTACAAGGAACCCGATTGGAGTAAGATAGAGTTAATTCTGGTATCCGAGGATTCTCCTTACGTTGAATTTGCAGATTAAGTGAATATGAAAAGAAGATTGTGGCTTTAAGCCACAATCTTCTCAGACTGTCGAAAAAGTCGGTTGGACGTGTGAAAATAAATTATTATAAAGAAAATTGCTCCAATCAACGGGCAAATGTTTATATTAAATTATATCACCCAATACAGTTGATAAGTATTCGAAAGTGGCGAAAACATCGAGTTTCCGCCACTTTTTCACACTTTTCCGCGAAAAGGGTCACTACCGTACTTAGTACGCCTACGGACCCTTTTCACGTAAACCTACCTTCCTTTTTCGTAGTCTGTCAGCGTGTCGATATGTTTATCGACACGCTGAAGCGGTGTCCCGGGACACCGCTTTT